>DYVS01000150.1:0-3496 GCA_020743075.1 Butyricimonas virosa
GAATTGGGTGTTATGTCTGGTAAACCATTCAAAAAGTCAGCGAGAATTGTCGGAGAGGTACTCGGAAAGTACCACCCTCATGGTGATAGCTCGGTTTACATGGCGATGGTACGTATGGCTCAAAGTTGGTCTTTACGTTATCCGCTGGTTGACGGACAAGGAAACTTCGGTTCCGTGGATGGAGATAGCCCTGCGGCAATGCGTTATACTGAGGCTCGTTTGATGAAGGTAACCGAGGACACGTTGGTGGATTTGGATAAGGATACCGTGGACATGATTCCGAACTTCGACGAATCATTAAAAGAACCCAGCGTTCTACCCACTAAAATTCCGTTGTTACTCGTGAATGGTGCCTCAGGTATCGCGGTTGGAATGGCTACTAATATGCCTCCCCACAATCTGCGTGACACGATCGATGCTATTTGTGCTTATATTGATGACCGGGATATTGAAATAGATGACTTGATCCGGATCATAAAAGCTCCGGATTTCCCCACGGGAGGAACAATTTACGGGTATGCCGGGGTGAAAGAGGCATATCACACGGGAAGAGGTCGCGTGGTTGTGCGTTCGAAAACATCCGTGGAGACAACTCCTCATGGTCGGGAAAAACTGATCGTTCACGAAATTCCTTATATGGTCAACAAAGCAGAATTGATTTCTCGCATTGCTGATCTGGTGAACGAGAAAAAAATAGATGGTATCTCTAATATCAATGACGAATCCGACCGTAGCGGTATGCGTATCGTTATTGATTTGAAAAAAGATGCTATTGCCAATGTCGTACTGAATACATTATTAAAACATACGGCTCTTCAAACTTCTTTCGGGGTGAACAACATCGCGCTCGTGGGAGGTAGACCCCGTTTGTTGAATTTGAAGGACTTGATCCGGTTATTCGTGGAACATCGTCATGATGTCATTACACGGCGTACTCAATTTGAATTAAAGCAAGCGGAAGATCGGGCGCACATTCTGGAAGGTTTGATCATTGCCAGTGATCATATTGACGAAGTAATCCGGATTATCCGGGCATCTAAAACTCCGGAGGAAGCGAAGAATAATTTGATTGAACGTTTCTCCTTGACGGAGGTACAAGCTCGTGCTATCGTTGAAATGAGATTACGTCAACTAACAGGTCTGGAGCAAGATAAGCTAAGAGCCGAGTATGACGACATCATGAAATTGATCGAGCATTTGAAAGAAATTCTAGCTAGTTTAGAATTAAGAATGCAAATTATCAAAGATGAGCTACTTCAGGTGAAAGCTCAATATAACGATGAGCGTAAAACAGACATCGTTTATGCTTCTGAAGAATTCAACCCGGAAGATTTTTATGCCGATGAAGAAATGGTAATCACTATTTCTCACATGGGATACATCAAGCGGACTCCGCTATCCGAATATAAGGTTCAAAATCGCGGGGGAGTAGGTTCGAAAGGATCTGCCACGAGAGATGAAGATTTTCTTGAACACATGATTATGGCCACGATGCATAACACCATGTTGTTCTTCACTGAAAAAGGAAAATGTTTCTGGCTGAAAGTATGGGAAATCCCGGAAGGAACTAAACAATCCAAGGGTAGAGCTATCCAGAATTTATTGAATATCGAGCCGGATGATAAGGTGAAGGCTTATATCAACATCCTCAATTTGAAAGATGAAGAGTATATCAATAATAACTATATTGTATTATGCTCGAAACAAGGTATTGTGAAAAAAACGACCTTGGAAGCCTACTCTCGTCCGAGAGCGAATGGTGTGAATGCAATTACAATTAAAGACGGGGATCAACTGTTGGATGCAAAAATGACCAATGGTAAATGTGACATCATGATAGCGGTCAAATCCGGTAAAGCCATCCGTTTCCCGGAAGAAAAAGTTCGTCCGATGGGTAGAACTGCATCCGGGGTAAAGGGTATCTCGCTGGATAACGAAGGAGACGAGGTAATCGGTATGATTTGCATTGAATCCGGTAAATCCGACGTGTTGGTTGTGTCTGAAAATGGATATGGAAAACGTTCCAGTATCGAGGATTATCGTATCACTAATAGAGGTGGTAAGGGTGTTAAGACCATCAACATGACGGAAAAAACAGGTAACCTGATCGCCTTGCTTGACGTTACGGATGAAGATAACTTGATGATTATTAACAAGTCAGGATTGACGATAAGACTGGATGTTAGTACCTTGAGAGTTATGGGACGTAACACGCAGGGAGTGAGATTAATTAATTTGAGAAATGATGATGCTATTGCAGCAGTAGCGAAAGTATCCGCTTCGAAAGAAGAGAATCTTCCGGAAGAAGGGCAGGAGGGAACAGAAGTAGCAGATTCGAATGATGAAGAATAATTATTTACACATGATATCTAATTGGAACACAAATTTTTAACGTATGAAAAAACTATCTTTTATCATTGCCCTTCTGCTTTGCGTGAATATATCTTTCGCGCAAAAGGGGAAAGTAACATCGGCTGTTAGCTTTTTCACGCAGGGAAAGCTGGATAAAGCGAAAGAGCTGATAGACGAAGCTATTGGCCATGAGAATTGCGTAAACTGGGCGAAAGCTTATATGGTTAGAGGACAAATCTATCAAGCGATTTTCGAAACTCAGGATGAGAATTACAAAAAACTCTACAAAGATCCGTTAAGTGTAGCTTGGGACTCTTATCAAAAAGTTATCCAACTGGACGATAAGAATAAATTCGAGAAAGATTTAAAGACCCAGTATGCTAACTTGGTTATAGACTTTACTAACCAAGGTGTTGTTTGTTACAATCAAGGAATGAAAACAGATGATACCAAAGATTTTAAAGATGCTGTAAACAATTTTAAACGAGTATTGGAAATCAATGAATCCCCGTTAGGAACACAAAAAGTAGACACGACCGTTATCTATAATGCCGGAGTTGCTGCACACAAAGCCGGAGACCTGGATGAAGCAATTAAATTCTATAAGAAATCTCTGGAATTGAATTATGAAGCCGGAAAGATTTACGCGATGGTGGCAAATATCCTTTTAGGACAAAGCCGTGCCGCTAATGAGGCCGGAGATTCTGTTACTGGAAAAGCAAAACAGGAAGAAGCTGTTAATTTTTTACATGAAGGACACAAATTGTATCCGGATGATAACTATATGCTGGTTGAGTTGATCAACTATTACTTGATGGGGGATACTCCGGCTAAAGCTGAAGAGTTCTTGGATGCTGCCATTAAACAAGAGCCGAATAAAGCTGAATATTACAGAGCTAAAGGATCTTTATACGAAAAATTAAATCAACCGGAAAAGGCTGAGGCAATGTATATCAAGACTTTGGAACTGAATCCGAATGATTTCTTCGCACAATATAACTTGGGTAACATCCATTTGAACCGGGTTATTGAAGATCATAAAGTTGTACAGGATATCGTTGATGCAAAGGAATATAACGCTGCCTTAGATAAAGTTATGGAGAAATATGAGGCTGTAATTCCTTATTTTTAAAAAGCATTGGAA
>DYVS01000151.1:0-6221 GCA_020743075.1 Butyricimonas virosa
AATTCGATTTTCGATTTTTGATTTTCAATTAATGCTGTATCTTTGTGGCCGATCCGGCATATAGGTTTATCGGGATTGATTTGCGAATCAAGAAAGATAAACCTGGGAGATGGTTGCATAAAAAACATTCAAAAAAAGTAATATGAGATTTTTAATTTTTATTGTACTTATGCTTGGCGTCACGGGAATTGCTTGTGCGCAGATGACCGATGCACAAGTTATTGAAGCCGTGAAGTCCGCACAGGCTCAAGGAAAAAGTCAAGACGAGATTATTTTGATGTTATCGCAAAAAGGCGTCACGAAAGAGCAGGTGTTACGTATAAAGGCAAGCTTGGAAAGCCAAGGGAGTAATACGATCGGGACTCAAACAATGGGAGATAGTCGAATGCGGGTGAATAATACTTTCGGGAATGTGCGAGATAGTTTGTCTCTAAATTTGAAGAGAAATAGAAACAACGTGTACGGGAGAGAATTATTTAATAATAAAATGTTGACATTCGAACCTAGCTTAAATATCCCGACTCCAGAGAATTATAAATTAGGCCCCGGTGATGAGGTGATTATTGATATATGGGGAAATTCGGAGGAAACGATTCGAGCAACGATCTCGCCGGAAGGAAGTATTACTATTCCTAATTTAGGGCCGGTTTATTTGAGTGGAAAGCTAATAAATGAGGCTTCTTCTTACATGAAGAATATGTTAGCTCGGATCTATTCGGATTTGAATTCCGAAAATCCGGGAACCTTTTTAAAGGTTTCTTTGGGACAGATCAGAAGTATTCAGGTGAATGTGATGGGAGAGGTGATGATGCCCGGAACGTACACGTTACCTTCTCTTGCTTCTGTGTTTCATGCTTTGTATGCGGCTGGAGGGGTGAATAATGTGGGAACATTGCGGGATGTCGTACTATACAGGAACGGTAAGGCTTTTAAGCATGTGGACGTGTATGACTATATTATGAATGGTAATAATAGTTTTTATATTACTTTGCAGGATGGGGATTTGATTAACGTGGGGACTTACGAATCGATCGTTACTGTGGTTGGTAAGGTAAAACGTCCGATGCGTTACGAGATGAAAGGAGATGAAAGTTTAAGTAAATTGTTGGAGTATGCAGGAGGTTTTACCAGTAATGCTTACAAGAAAAATGTGAATGTGAGTCGTAAGGGAGATTCCGAATTTCAGATGTATACCGTGTATAATGATGATTTTGTCGATTTTAAGTTAGCGAATGGAGACTCGATCATGGTAGACTCTATTATAAGTCGGTACGAAAATCGGGTATCCGTGGCGGGAGCTGTATATCGCCCTGGAAATTATGCGATAAATAATTCCATCAAGACTGTGAAGGATTTGATAAATGTGGTGGAAGGGCCTCGGGAAGATGCCTTTTTAAATAGAACGATTTTATATCGAGAGAAAGAGGATTTAAGTCAAGAAATGCTTGCGGTTGATTTGGGAAAATTGTTAAGAGGTGAGATTGACGACATCCCATTGAAAAAGAATGACCGCTTGTATGTGCCTTCTGCAACTGAATTGCGGGGAGATTACGTGATTGATATTCTAGGAGAGGTAAAGAATCCTCGGAAATATCCTTTTGTGGATAACATGACGTTGGAAGATGCCGTTCTTCAGGCTGGAGGGTTGTTGGAATCGGCTTCGATGGTTCGGGTGGATGTTTCTCGGAGAATTAAGGCTCCTAATAGTACGGAGGAAGCGCCGGTAGAGGCTGAATTGTTCACATTTGCTTTGAAGGATGGCTTGGTGGTAGAGGGAGATCCTGGATTTATCCTTGAGCCTTTTGATGAGATTAAGGTGCGTCGTTCTCCGGGATACAGCGAACAACAGAATGTTGTGGTGAGGGGAGAGGTACTTTACCCGGGAGTGTATGCCAAACGTTCATCAAATGATCGTCTTTCGGATCTGGTAAAGCGGGCTGGTGGTGTGACTTCTAAAGCTTACGTGAAAGGTGCCCGCTTGTTGCGTCGTATGAATGCAGATGAGTTGGAAAGAGTGAAGTCTGCAATGCAGTTGGCTAAATATTCAAGACGTGATTCAGTTGTTATTGATAGTATGTCGTTTGAACAGGTATATTATGTCGGTATTGACTTGAAAGATGCGTTAGAGAATCCAGGAGGGGAATCTGATTTGATCCTTCGGGAAGGAGATGTGTTACAAGTTTCTAATTATGTGAATACTGTTAAGATTAGTGGGGCTGTGATGTATCCTAATGCTGTGACATATTTCAAGAAAATGAAGTATAAGGATTATATAGAAAATGCGGGAGGATACAGTGTTGATGCGAAAAAACGAAAGGCTTACGTGTTGTACCCGAACGGAACACTAGCTGTTTGTAAGGGAAATCGTACAAAGATAGAGCCGGGAAGTGAGATTATTGTTCCGTTGAAATCCGTGAACAAGAATCGGATGGGGTTGCCGGAAATTTTGAGTCTGGCATCATCAACGACCTCGATAGCGGCAATGGTTACTGCAATTCTTAACAACACGAAATAGTATGGAACAGGAAGTAAAGCAGGCAAATCAGATGCCACAGGAGGAAGAAATTGATTTGGTTGAGGTGGTCCAAAAGCTATGGAAAAACCGGAAACTGATACTGAAGATTACAGTCGTGTTTATGGTACTAGGGGTATTAGTTGCCCTGTTTAGTCCGAAAGAATATACTGCCGGATGTACGATGGTCCCTCAATCCGGGGATAAGAAAGTCGGTGGAAATTTGAGTGGACTGGCCTCTATGGTCGGGATTAATTTAGGTGGGGCTTCTGGTGGTGAAGTTTTATCTCCGACAATTTATCCTAAAATTGTGGCAAGTATTCCTTTTAAGAAGGATTTGATGGCAACCCCGTTAAAGTTTGAAGAGTATGATCAACCGATCACGTTGTTGGATTATTATACAAAGGATGAATACCAAAAATTTAGTTTAGGAGGAACAATTGTAAAATACACGATTGGTTTACCGGGAGTGATCATAAATGCAATCCGGGGAGAAGATACGACTATGATTTCTGCGGGTCAAGGGAGTGCGATACAGTCTCTTTCAAAAGATGAGAAGAAAATGTCAGAGATGTTGAATGATATGATTTCTTTGAACGTGAATGATAAAGACGGTTATGTACAGTTGTCTGCGTCCTTGGGAGAACCTTTGGCTGTAGCTCAGTTGGCAGAACGGGCTCAAGAGTTGTTACAGACTTATATTACGGATTTCAAAATCGAGAAGGTGAAGTCAAATTTGACATTCGTGGAGCAACAATATGATGCTGCAAAAAAACGTTACGAGAAGATGCAGGATAGTTTGGCTCGTTTCAGAGATGCGAACAAGAGTTTTTCTTCTGCCGTGGCCAAGACTCAAGAGGAGGCTTTAACGAACGAGTATAATCTTACTTATAGCGTGTATTCCGAGTTGGCAAAACAGATGGAACAGGCTAAGATTGCTGTGAATGAAACTACACCGATTTTGACGATCGTGGAACCGGTTGTAGTTCCGATTGAACGTTCTAAACCTAAAAGGGGATTGATTTGCGTGTTGTTTACGTTCTTGGGAGGCTTTGCTGGAGTGGGTACGGTTCTGGCATTACCTTTTGTGGCTAATGTTTTGGGAAATGATAAATTGAAACGGTTTATAAAAGAATAAGCTTGTAGCCGGGAATCCGGTTTTCATATTACAGGAGGTGTGTCAAAATGTATTGGCATACCTCTTTTTATGAGAAGTTTTTTACCTTTGCGCTACGTGGGGACCGGGGCGTGTGATAAAATATTTGATAGTCTTTGAAAATGATTGATTTTGAACAGTTAACACGAAATATGAAGGGAGACGTGATGACGGACTCTCTTCATCAAATGATTTATGCGACAGATGCATCGGCTTATCGGGAGATGCCATTAGCTGTTGTATATCCTCGGGATGCTTCGGACGTGAAGGAATGTATCAAGTTTGCTAGGAAAAATGGGATTACATTGATTCCCCGTGCTGCGGGAACTTCTTTAGCGGGGCAGGTGGTAGGGAAAGGGGTGGTCGTTGATGTGTCCCGGTATATGAATCACGTGCTAGAGATAAATGAAAAAGAACATTGGGTTCGGGTTGAGCCGGGGGTGGTGTTGGATGAATTGAATATGCGGGTAAAGTCGTTGGGCTTGTTCTTCGGTCCAGAAACTTCTACTTCTAATCGTTGTTGCCTGGGAGGAATGGTGGGAAATAATTCGTGCGGTTCTCATTCTTTGGTGTACGGGAGTACTCGGGATCATCTTCTGGAAGCAAAAGTTATTTTGAGTGACGGGGAGGAGGCTTGGTTGAAGGGAATGGAGAAAGATGAGGTGAGGGATAAAATGACGGAAGACACGTTAGAGGGAAAGATATACAAGTGTTCTGTGGAGATGTTGGAAAATAATAGAGAGGAGATTATTCAACATTTTCCGGACCCAGCTTTGCGGAGAAGAAATTCTGGGTATGCTATTGATCAGTTGTTGTACTCGGATTACTTTGATGTTGCTTATGAGGGAAAGTTTAATTTGTGTAAGTTATTAGCGGGATCGGAAGGAACTCTGGCATTTGTGACCGAGTTGAAATTGAATCTTGTCCCGTTACCACCTAAAGAAAAGGCCGTAATTTGTGTACATTGCAGGACATTAGAAGAAGCGTTTGAGGGAAATCTGGTCGCATTGAAACATCACCCGGTGGCTATCGAGTTAATGGACCAGAATATATTAGAGCTAAGTAAAGGAAATATAGCACAAAATAAGAACCGTTTTTTCGTTCAAGGTGATCCTGCTGCCATACTGATTGTCGAGTTGGCACAGGAAAGCAGGGAAAAGGTGGATCAGGTGGCAGACCAGATCGAAACGGATATGAAGATGCACGGTTATGGGTATCATTTCCCGCGAGTGTACGGGAGTGATATTAGCCGGGTGTGGAGTTTACGGAAGGCGGGACTAGGATTGTTGTCCGGAATGCCGGGGAATGCGAAACCCGTGTCCGTGATCGAGGATACAGCCGTAGCTCCGGAACGGTTACCTGCTTACATGAAGGATTTCGGGGAGATGCTGGAACGACTGGGGTTGAAGTGTGTGTATCATGCGCATATCAGTACGGGTGAGTTGCATTTACGTCCCGTGTTGAATTTGAAAAATGAGAATGACCGGGTGTTATTCCGGCGAGTGGCGGAAGAGACAGCTAGGTTAGTGAAGAAGCATCGCGGTTCTTTAAGTGGAGAACATGGTGACGGACGTTTACGAGGGGAGTTTATTCCATTGTTGTTCGGGGAGAAGGTGTATGGCTTGATGCAGGAGACTAAAGCTTGTTGGGACCCGGAGGGCGTTTTTAATGCGAGGAAGATTGTGAACACGCCGCCTATGGATACTTCGCTTCGGTATGAGGCCGGGGATTCGAATGTGATGTGTCGCACTTATTTTGATTTTTCGAAGGAAAAAGGCTGGTTGTGCGCTATTGAGCAATGTAACGGTTCGGGAGATTGTCGGAAATCGTATGCTTTTGGAGGTACGATGTGCCCGAGTTTTCGGGCCACGAGGGAAGAGTGTCATACGACACGGGCTAGGGCGAATACGTTACGGGAGTTGATGACTCGTCCGAGAACGAAAAAGATATATGATCAGCGGGAGATTTTAGAGGTGTTAGATACCTGTGTTTCATGTAAAGCGTGTAAATCCGAATGTCCTTCTAACGTGGATATTGCTCGTTTTAAGGCAGAGTTCCTGCAACAGCATTATGATGTGTGCGGAGTGCCGATGAGGGCTTTTTTGATTGCCCGTTTGACAGAAATTCAGCGTTTGTGTACGATCTTACCGTGGTTTTATAATACCATCGTTCGAAACCGGATGACTGGGAATATGTTGAAACGAGTATTGCATTTTGCTCCGAAACGGACGATTCCTACTCTTTATAAGACCACGTTGAAACATTGGCTTGGTCGTTATCGGCAAAAGAATAGGGCAGAGACCGTGGGAAAAGTGTTTCTTTTTGCCGATGAGTTTACCAATTACATGGACGTGGAGATTGGGATAAAGATGATCGAATTGCTGGATTGGTTAGGGTATGAGGTTATTATTCCGAAACACGTGGAGAGTGGACGGACAGCGATTTCGAAAGGTATGTTGAAGGTGGCGAAAGGTGTGGCCCGGGAGAATGTACTATTGTTGAAAGACTTGGTTACAGAAAATATTCCATTGGTAGGTATTGAGCCTTCGTGTA
>DYVS01000152.1:0-3652 GCA_020743075.1 Butyricimonas virosa
AACCACCATCTATAACTGTTACTTGTTGAGGTTGAGGAATAATATTCACTTCCTGATTCGGTTCGCCGGCACATCCGCCAAACAAAATAATACATAATACTACGATTGAAACAATACTGATTTTTTTCATAAACGCATTTTTAAACACAACAGCCAAGGTAAGTTAAAATTCATTCATGCACAAATATTCTCAACAAAAACACCTAGATTAAATCATAAATCGTAAATCATAAATTTACAAGCTTCCCCTTGGCAACTCACCTCACATACAGCACCTCCTTATCCCTGTATCTTCCCATATCCGAGATAATAACCTTCTCCCCGACCGTCAGCCCCTGCAACACCTCCACGTATTCAAAACCACTCTCGCCCAGCATAACCTTTCTCTTTTCCACCCGCTCTCCGTTCACAACCCACAGGTCATAATCTCCCCGACCCATGTAATAAGCTCCTGTTGGCAAACGCAACGTCTCATCCTTCATGGCATGAGTGACGTGTACATCCACTTTCAGCCCTGAACGCAACCGGGTATTACCCTGATCATCCAAGAACACGACAAACTTGATGACCCCGTTATTCACCGAAGGTGTGACATTCCCCACGGTACCCGAAAGCTTCTCGCCACCGATCACCACGTTCACCCGGTTCCCCGCGGTAATCTTATCCGCATAACTGTCGGCAATCTCTCCCTCCACCTTAAAACTCGACAAATCAGACAATATCGCCAAATTACTTCCCTGTGAAACGGAAGCCCCGACCTGATCGTTAATCCAGGTCAACGTGGCGGAACGAGGAGCCATCACCTGTGCTTCCCCAAGCGTCTTAAACAACAAATCCATATTCCTTTTGGCGATCTTGTAATCCAACTCCAGCGAGCGAATCTCCGACCGTGAAGTGCTCTTTTTATTTTCATATTTACGTTTTAATTGCTCCAGTTGCATCTGCTTCACCGTGTAATTCAATTCTGCCTCCCGCACCTTTTCCCTCGTACTAGCCCCGATACTATCCAAATAGCGCTCGTTATTCAGCGACACCAAAGTTCGTTTCAACATCATCTCGTCGATGTCCACCTGCATCTTCATTTCCGCCAAATCACTCGCTATCGTTTTACGCTGCAAATCCAATTTATTTAATTGCATCTCCAACGACTCCTTCTTTGTCTCGTACTCTGTCCGTATCGTTTCCAAATCCAACTGCAACAACGGTTCATCCTTCCGAACCCGGTCACCCGACTTCTTGTACACTTCCAACACCTTCGAAGACACCGGAGAAGTGATGATCTCTTCTGCGAAAGGAACCACCTTCCCCGTGGCATACACGGATACCTCCACGGCCCCCTCGTCCACCACACCGAAATTCACCTCTGCCCCTCGAATCTTGGGTTGAAACATATTAACCAAAAAAGAAAACACCCCCACGCCTATGACCACGATCATAGAAACTTTCACGATCATCTTCCGCTTACGTCGTCTTTTTATCTCCGGAGATATTGCCTGATCCATAATCTAATATTTTTCTTGTTGATAAATTATATCTTCTCTCTTCTCGAAATCATACAAAGTCAACCCGCGTAAAGTATAAAAATACACCCATGACGAATACAGCTGGCTAACATAAGTACGCCGGGCATTATCCTGTTCCGTCTGCGCGGCATTCAAATCCAACACGCTGATCTGCCCCAACACGAAAGTCTCGTATGCCGTCTTGTAACGTTTCTGGGCGACAGTATCCGCCAAACGCACGATCTCGTTCAACCGATTTTGTTCCTGATATTGTTTCACTGCCGTCATCACATCTTGCTCGAAATTCAATGTTTCTTTCTCCAACTGCACCCGTGTAATCTCGGCTTGCGAACGAGCCAACTCCACCTGTCCTCGTCCCTTTCCCCAGTTCAATATCGGAATACTTATTCCCAAACTGACCGCCTCCCGGTTACGCAAATTCCGGTAGATTTCCTTGAAGGACCTGTCACTTCCCGTGAACCCGATAGAAGCGTAAACGTCCGCCTTGAACCCTCTCCCCGCTTTCGCCTGTGCCACCTGCTGACGTGCTTGCAGCATCCGGCAAACCACGTCATAACGAAAAGGATTATTCCTGTTCGCTAGCTCCATGACCTGCTTAAACGTCATCTCGACTTCCGGACACTCTTCCGGCATATCGGGAATAATCACCACCCGTTCGTTATACCCCAGATAATTACGCAAAGCAAACATCTTTTGCTCGTAAGCCTGTTCCGTCTGAATCAGTGAAGACGAGGCATTCAAGTAATTCAACTTCAACTGCAACAAATCATTATCGGAAATCAATCCCCTTTCCCGTTTTCCCTGTGCTATCTGCATCAGTTTTTCCGAATTTTTCAAATTCTGCCGATCAATATCCACGTTAATCATTGCCAGCAACAAATCGAAATAATACGATATAGCTTGTATCGCCACGTTTTCCATGTTCACGGCAAACTGCTGCTGAGCCTGCTTGTACTTCTCCGGTTCGATCCTCATACTCCACTTCAAGGGATTTGCCGTGATCAACGGTTGCGAAAAAATCACGTTAAACGGCACGCTCATATACTCCGTCGTCTTGTCACCATCCAACTGATCCACCCGCTCCACCTGTGATTGCAGGGACAACGCTCCTCCCGTCAACGGAATATTCTGCGTCACCGACAACGCCAACTGCTCCGAAATCGAATTACTGGAAATATACTTATACGTCCCATCCTCTTTCAAATAACTCGATAACGTCCTGTTAAAACTCGGCAATGTTCCTGTCAACGTTACGTTGGGCAACAAATCTGCCCTGTAATTTCGATATTGCCAGTATGCCGACCGTAACCGGCTCTTTGCCACCATCGCATCCAGCGACTGCTCCCGTGCCAAACGAATCGCTTCCCCCAAAGAAACAACCTTTTGCTCCTGTTGAGCCGCAACAGGTAAAACACTCAGTAAACACCACCATATGAACAATCCTTTCATAACACCTCCATTTTTACCTGTTTACACTTCTCGCATCGCCTCCACGGGATTCACCTGTGCCACTTTATAAGCCGGCCACCAAGCACTAAACACCGAGAACAAAATCATCACCAAGCAAGCACCCCCTAACGCCGACAAATGAACCGGGTCGAACGGATAAACAAAACAAAATAAAACCATCCCCGGCAGCAACGCCAACACCGAAAGCAACAAGCTCTCGCTTACCACAAAACGATATAATCCTCGGGGCGTGGAACCTACCACAATTCGCAAGGCAAACTCTTTCCGCCGCTTGGAAGAATAAAGCCAGAACAATCCAAAAGTCCCGATGAACGCGAATAAAAAAAGAAAAATCGTCGGAATCCCTATACCAAGTAAGGTAATAAAAACATCTCGCATATCATTCAGTTTCCACTTTTCGATATTTCCAAAAGACAATCTTACAGGCTCCTTTCCCATCATCAGATTAAATTCTTTGTTCATCAAATTCCGAAAATTATCCGTCTCACCCTCTTTTACACGAACCATATATTCAAACCACTGATCCGGCTGTATACGATTGGGTACGATCATCGTAGGCCGAGAAGCCTTTAATGGCTCCTGCTTAATTCCCGTCACTATGCCTACAATCGTAAACACGGTTCCTTTATAATGTATTCTCTTAACGATCCCTCGTGACC
>DYVS01000153.1:0-9275 GCA_020743075.1 Butyricimonas virosa
ATGTTTATTGCCGCAAACATTTCTTTAAAAGACTGGGAGCCTATAACACGGACTTCAACGCTCATTTTAATCTCGACATGAAAAGAGTGATTCCCGCCAATGAAGATGATATTTTCAGAAAATCCCAATTACACGGGTACGTGCATGACCCGATCGCAGCACTCATGGGCGGAGTGTCCGGTAATGCCGGTTTATTCTCCACGGCAGAAGACCTAGCCAAAATCATGAGTGTCTACCTGAACCGCGGAACATACGGGGGGGAACGTCTTATCGATTCTACAACAATCGACCTTTTCACTAAAACACAATTACCTCTCGATCAAAACAGACGGGGTCTCGGATTCGACAAACCGGAAACCTTGCCCAACAAATCAGGCCCGACCTGCAAGGAAGCCCCTTGCTCCAGTTACGGACACACGGGATTCACGGGAGCCATCGCATGGAACGATCCGGACAACCAATTAATCTACATCTTTCTATCCAACCGGATTTACCCCAACGAATTCAACGACAAGCTTATCAAAGACAATATCCGTACAAAAATTCAAAAGGTCATTTATAAAGCAATCTTGAAATAGAGTTTATAAAGTAATATTTCAAGTATTCGCATAACCCCAAGACCCCTTGGCACATTTATTGTAAATCATCGTGTACAAGGGATAAAACACTGTAAATACTTTATGAACCTCATAAACTTTATAAACCTTAATAACTCATTTCATTACGGAAAAAATTCTGTATATTTAGAATGATTTTAAAATAGATAAACCCGTTTAAAATGACGGAAAAATAGATACTTTTGTGCCGGATAAAGAATTTAAATAGTTATCAATAAATAGACCTAATTATGAGTAATTTCTTAACATCGTCGATCGGGAAAAAGATCATTCTGAGTTTATCAGGCCTTTTTCTTATTGCGTTTTTGTGCGTCCACTTAGCACTGAATCTACTTTTGATTGTAGATAATAGTGGAGAGTTATTTAACATCGGGGCCCATTTCATGGCTACGAATCCTATCATTAAAATCGTAGAACCGATTCTTGCCATAGGATTCATTATCCATATCATCTTGGCTTCTATCTTGACTCTTCAAAACAGAGGCGCACGTCCTATCAAGTACGATCTTCGCAGACAATCAGGAAATTGTACATGGTCATCCAGAAACATGTACATCTTGGGAGGTTTGGTTTTGATCTTCTTGCTTGTTCACCTTTGGAACTTCTGGTGGAAAATCAAGTTTGCCGGAGATCCTCTCTTAACCGAGATCAACGTAGACGGTACTACCATGGAAAACACCTATGCTTTGGTTTCCGGACTATTTAAATCAAGTATCATCTACTGTTTCCTTTACATCTTGGGAGGTATTTTCTTAGGATTACACTTAACTCACGGTTTCTGGTCAGCTTTCCAATCTATCGGTTTCTGTAACCAAATTTGGAGAAAAAGACTGGAATGTTTAGCTAAAATCTTCGCTTTCATCATTGCTGCAGGCTTTAGCATCATTCCGCTTTATTTCATGCTTGGACTGGCAAACTAATTTACGATTGATGATTGATGATTTACGACGTGTGAATCCAATCTAAAATCCAAAATCTAAAATCTAAAATTACTAAGGTTATGACAGAATTAAACGCTAAAATACCAGCAGGCCCGCTAGCCCAGAAATGGTCGAATCACAAAGCCCATATCAATGTTGTGAGTCCTGCTAATAAAAGAAAACTTGATGTTATCATCGTGGGTACCGGACTTGCCGGTGGATCGGCTGCTGCCAGTCTTGCTGAACTAGGATACAATGTAACCACATTCTGCTATCAGGACTCTCCCCGTCGTGCACACTCTATCGCTGCACAAGGAGGTATCAACGCCGCTAAGAACTACACGAATGATAACGACTCTGTATACAGGCTATTTTATGAAACTATTAAAGGTGGTGACTACCGTGCTCGTGAGGCTAACGTGTATCGTTTGGCAGAGGTAAGTAACGCCATCATCGACCAGTGTGTCGCTCAAGGTGTACCGTTTGCTCGTGATTACGGCGGTCTTTTGGATAACCGTTCTTTCGGTGGAGCATTGGTAAGCCGTACGTTCTACGCCCGCGGTCAGACCGGACAACAATTGTTGTTAGGATGCTACGGGGCCATGAACCGTCAGATTGAAAAAGGTAAAATCAAATCATATACCCGTCACGAAGTATTGGATATCGTTATCGTAGATGGAAAAGCAAGAGGTGTTATTGCCCGTAACTTAGTTACCGGAAAGATCGAACGTTTCGGAGCTCATGCCGTGGTTCTGGCTACTGGAGGATACGGTAACGTGTTCTTCTTGTCAACCAATGCGATGGGATGTAACGGTAGTGCCGCTTGGCAAGCTTACAAACGCGGTGCTATGTTCGGAAATCCTTGTTTCGTGCAGATCCACCCAACTTGTATTCCGGTACACGGAGACCAACAAAGTAAATTAACTTTGATGTCCGAGTCATTACGTAACGACGGACGTGTTTGGGTTCCGAAAAAATTGGAAGACGCCAAGAAATTACAAGCAGGTACGTTAAACCCGAACGATATTCCGGACGAAGATCGTGATTTCTACTTGGAGCGTCGTTACCCAGCATTCGGAAACTTGGTTCCGCGTGACGTGGCATCCCGTGCCGCTAAAGAAAGATGCGATGCCGGATTCGGAGTAAACAACACCGGTAAAGCCGTGTTCCTGGATTTCAAATACGCTATCGACCGTTTGGGAAGACACGTAATCGAGGAACGTTACGGAAACTTGTTCCAAATGTACGAAAAGATCACTGCTGTTGACCCGTACCACAATCCGATGATGATTTACCCGGCAATCCACTACTCTATGGGAGGTCTTTGGGTTGACTACAACTTGATGACAACCATCCCGGGATTGTACGCTATCGGAGAATGTAACTTCTCTGACCACGGTGCTAACCGTCTGGGTGCATCTGCTTTGATGCAAGGTTTGGCTGACGGATATTTCGTTCTGCCGTACACGATTGGAGATTATCTCGCACACGATATTCAAACCCCGAAAATCAAAACTAACACGCCGGAATTCGACGCTGCTGAGAAGAACGTTACCGATCACTTGCGTAGATTGTATGACATCAAGGGTACGAAATCACCGGATCACTTCCACAAAATGTTGGGACACATCATGTGGGATTACATCGGAATGGCTCGCGAGGCTGAGGGCTTGAAAAAAGCAATCAAATTAATTGCCGAGTTGAAGGAAGAATTTTACAAAGATTTGCGCGTAACCGGAGAGTTTACCGCCATGAACAACGAGCTTGAAAAAGCCGGACGTGTGGCAGACTTCATCGACATCGCACACCTGATGGCATTGGATGCCTTGAATCGTAACGAATCCTGCGGAGGTCACTTCCGTTTGGAATCAGTTACCGAGGAAGGTGAAGCAAAACGTGATGACGAGCACTACCAGTATGTTTCCGTTTGGGAATACAAGGGAGACAACAAAGAGCCTGAATTACACAAGGAAGAGCTTGTATTTGAAAACATTCAGGTAGCTCAACGTTCTTATAAATAATCTTAAATGAAAAATCGTTATGGCAGATAAAATATTAAAAGAACTAACCCTAAAGATCTGGCGTCAAAAAGATGCAAAATCAAAAGGTGGGTTTGAAACTTACAAGATTCATGATATTTCAACCGGTAGCTCATTCCTTGAAATGCTTGACATTCTGAATGAACAACTGGTTAGCGAGAACAAAGAACCGGTGGCTTTCGATCACGACTGTCGCGAGGGTATCTGTGGAACCTGTAGTTTATTCATCGATGGACGTGCCCACGGACCGGATGATGACGTGACCACTTGTCAATTACACATGCGTCGTTTCGAGGATGGAGCAACCATCACGATCGAGCCGTGGCGTTGTGGTGCTTTCCCGGTAATCAAAGACTTGATCGTAGACCGTGGTGCTTACGAGAAGATTCTGCAAGCCGGTGGATACGTTTCAGTAAACACGGGTGGAGTACCTGACGGTAATGCAATTCCAATCGCTAAGCCGGATGCCGACGAAGCTATGGATGCTGCTGCTTGTATCGGTTGTGGAGCTTGTGCCGCAACTTGTAAGAACTCTTCAGCTATGCTTTTCGTGGCTGCTAAAGTTTCTCAGTTGGCTCTTCTCCCGCAAGGAAAAATCGAAGCCGCACGTCGTGCTAAAGCCATGGTAGCTAAAATGGATGAACTCGGATTCGGTAACTGTACCAACACAGGAGCCTGCGAATCAGAATGTCCGAAGAGCATCTCTATCGAACACATCGCTCGCTTAAACAGAGAGTTCTTGAAAGCGAAATTGAAAGACTAATACATTAGCCTTAAATAAAGAAAAAACCGCCCGATCGTGGCGGTTTTTTTTGTAAAATATTTTATCCTATATGTGATTTTCTAGTTGAATTCACGACTAATAAGACAAAAGAAACAAAATCATGGATAAACAGAAACTGGAAAACGAATTCATCGCTCTCGTTGAAACTTATCAACGAGTCATTTATAAAGTCTGTTATATCTACTCGAAGGATAACGACAACTTAAATGACTTATACCAAGAGTCTATATTAAACTTATGGAAAAGTTTTCCGAAATTCCAGAACGAATGCAAGACGTCGACTTGGATCTACCGGATCACGTTAAACACTTGTGTATCTTTTTTCAGACGTTTTTCGAGAGCACCTAAATTTGTACCTCTTTCGACCAATTTAGAAATAATCGCAGAGAATGAAGACGAACTTACCTTAATCCATGAATTATATCATTTGATAAATCACCTCGGCGATTTGGAAAAAGCAATTATCTTGCTCCATCTAGAAAAGAGATCATATCAAGAAATAGCTGATATCACAGGACTTTCACTAACCAATGTCGCTACTAGGATAAACCGGATTAAAGATAAACTGAAAAGAATGTCAAACAAATAAATACACGATCATGGAACTTGACGATTTAAAACAAAACTGGGAATTAATCAATAAGCGTCTGCAAGAAAACGAGGTCCTAAATAAAAGGATTATTAAAGAAATGATCACGAAACGTACGACTTCCGCCTATAATAAACTCCTTAACATCGAAATCATCAGTTTGATTATCATGATCATATTAATACCAACTTTTTTAATTATTTCTCAAACCGTAAAATACCCACCTGCCTTACCATGGATCGTAAGTTTAGAAATACTCGCTATCTTTATTACAATCTGGATAATTATAAAAATTCACTGGCTAAAAAAATTTAATATTGAGCAAAAAGATATTTATCAACTTGCCAGGATCATCCAAACTTATCGCTCTTGGATTTTAAAAGAAAATTATATACTCGTTCCATTATTTATGATTTTCTTAATTGCCCGTTTTGTGGTAGTCCACGCACAAAATATCCCGTGGTTCGCAACGTTAATCATATCAGTGATCATCTTTCTTCCCCTTTGCGGATTTGCTAATTATCACTTTTTCTATAAAAAGCAGTTCAACAGCATTCAAAAGAGCCTGCAAGAACTTGAAGAATTTAAAGAATAATTCAATATTAGCATTATTCATTTCCTCTTCGTAAATTTGCATATACAAATTGTAAACCATGAAATTATTCTTTCGTACCATTGGAGAGGGAACTCCTTTAATTATACTTCACGGACTATGGGGAGCTTCCGAAAATTGGCTTCCTATTGCCCATTTACTAGAAGATAAATTCCAAGTCATTTTACCGGATGTCCGTAATCACGGTCAATCGCCCCATGATGAGGCCATGAATTACGAGGTAATGAGTAATGATGTCATTGAACTCGTTGAAGACTTAAAACTCCCCGTACAGCCCCATATCGTGGGACACTCCATGGGTGGCAAGATAGTGATGGCTTTATTACTTAAAAGGCCTGAACTTGTGAATAAAGCCGTGGTCGTGGATATTGCCCCCGTATCCTATTCTCAACTGGACGGGGGAAGTCATAACCGGATTATCGATTTCATGGCAAATTTCGATCTTTCCCGATTACATAGCCGAGAAGAAGTCAAGGAAGCCATTCAACAACATTTCAGAACGGAACGTTCTCAACAATTGTTTTTGAAAAACATTAAAAAGACCCCTTCCGGCTTCGAGTGGAAAATCAACCACCAAGTAATCAGTAAACATTTTGACGAGATCAGCGGTTGCCCATCTTTACCCAACAGCACGTACAACAAAGAAATCCTGTTCATTAAAGGCGAACAATCCAATCTCATCACGGGAATAGGATGTCTGCAAAAAGAATTTCCGGCTGCCCGCCTTATCGAACTCCCACAATGTGGTCATTGGATTCATAGCGAACAACCGGAAAAACTAGCTCAAGCAATTAGAAACTTCCTTTTAGAATAATCCCAGCCTGTTACCTGCCAAGCAAACATTTATCCGTAACATACACGACTGCTTGTATGCGACTTTCCGCAATCACACTATTAGAAGCAACACCAGCTTCCAACATAACAGCAGTCAAACGAAGTGTATACTCTTTTTTTGAATCAATTTTATCCAATTTATTAATTTTCCCGATAGTGCTCCCGTTAAGGGTATATTTACCATTATCATAAGGGAATAATCCACTCTCAAAATACACATCGGCTTCATTATCCTTTGAATACACCTCCATCTTATAATACACGTTTTCACCCTCAAACTTATTCCATTCGATTTCCAGCTGATTAGGATACCCTGCCTTTATTGATGAAGTAAAATCAATATCTGTCAATCGCATAGATGCGAAATTATCTGCCGTGATAAATTCATCAAATTTCACGTAATCAGAGCCAATACGACAGGAAAAACGTATTCTTCGATCTTCTACTCGGCTAATATCAGTCTCTCCTTTCCAAACATTATTATAATTTTTCAGTTTTACAGACTCATCATCCGATAACAAAGCAAGCACAAACCCCTGCCGCATACTCCGGTCATTTGAAATCCGAAAACCAAGTTGGGGTTTACTCACACCATCTACAAACTTATTTACCCAAAAAGCGTCGCCAGTCAAGTTTTCAAGGTAAGATGGTTTCGTGATATACTCACGTTCTCCCCATCCATTATTCACTACTAACTTCTTGGACGTACAATTCTCCACCGTCCACGTCTCGGAATTCCCATTCTTCCAATCCACGGCAAGTATATTCTCCCCTTCATCCCTCCACGTTCCGGCCACAGAATCAATCACACCTCTCAGATCAATACCCTTTATTTCCCCACTTTTATCAAAACGATTTATTTCCAGCACGTTTTCATCCGAGAAAGACAAATAATTCTTACTCGTGGTTCTATTGTAATACCAATCAACACCTGTCATTCGATTGACATCCAACATAAAATCTTTATCATCGTCACTACAAGCACCCAACCACAAGTTCCCCACGATGAGACTTAACAATCCTAATTTCTTCATTTCACTCCGTTTTTATATCATTAATCGTAATTCTATGCACAAAATTAATCCATAAATTATAATCCCCCATTCACAAAATTCCTATCTTTGTTCTTAGTACAATAATTATGCCTAACAAAATAATAAATCATGTTATACCCGTTAAAATTCCATCCAATTCTCAAAAAAAAGATATGGGGAGGTGAGAGACTAGCTTATAAAAGTAAAGAACACGAAGAATCCATTGGTGAAAGTTGGGAAATATCAGCCGTAGAAGACAACCTCTCTGTGGTTTCAAACGGAATCCTTGCAGACAATGATTTGCAAGAGCTAATCGAAGTGTACATGGGGGACCTTGTCGGGGATCATATATACGAGAAATTCGGTGTCGAATTCCCTCTATTAATTAAATACATCGACGCAAACGACGACCTGTCCATCCAGGTTCACCCGGATGACGAAACGGCAAAAGAACGTCATAATGCTTACGGTAAAACCGAAATGTGGTATATCGTTGATGCGGATAAAGATGCCTCCCTCGTGTTGGGATTCAACCATGAAATTGACAAGGCGACCTATCTTCAAGCATTACACCAGAACAAACTTATGAATTTATTGAATGTCCAGAAAGTGAAAAAGGGGGAAAGTTTTTTTATTCCCGCCGGACTGGTACACGCTATCGGGAAAGGATGCCTGATTGCGGAGATTCAACAAACTTCCGACATCACGTACCGAATTTATGACTATAACCGGAAAGATGCCAACGGGAACACCCGTGAACTACACACGGATTTAGCCACCGACGTGATCGATTACAGCTATCAACCACAACACCGAGTAAACTATACCCCACAGGATAATCAATCCGCAAAACTCGTGAAATGCCCCTATTTTACCACAAATTTACTCGTATTTGACCGGGACATAGAGAAAGAGTACGTTCACCTCGATTCATTTGTCATCTATATGTGCCTGCAAGGCAAATTCACCATCACAACCGGGGAATGTGAACCGGTATTGGTCAACAAAGGGGAAACCGTTCTTATACCCGCTTGTTTTAAAAATCTCACGCTATACCCGGATGACATAACGCAAGTTCTAGAGATATACGTAGAAGAGTAAGAGTTTATAAGGTTGTAAGGTTCATAAAGTTTATAAATGAAAATTACCTTATAAACTTTATGAACTTTATAAACTATTTTATCGCTTCTCTGATGCGAACCAGTCTTTCTAATAATCCTTCGATTAAATCCAGACGTAACATATTTGCTCCATCCGATTTCGCACAACGAGGCTCAGCGTGAGTTTCAATAAAAATACCATCAGCACCCACGGCAATTCCGGCCTTGGCAATCGTTTCAATTAATGCCGGCTGTCCCCCGGTTACCCCAGAAGCTTGATTCGGTTGTTGCAAAGAATGCGTTACATCCACAACTACCGGACATTGGCAAGCCTGCTGCATGATACTGATTCCGCGATAGTCCACGATCAAATCCTGATACCCGAACGTCGTTCCCCGTTCTGTTACCATTACCCGATCATCTCCGGATTCCCTCACCTTATCCACGGCAAATTTCATGGACTCGGGAGAAAGGAACTGCCCCTTCTTGATATTCACGATCTTTCCTGTTTTTGCAGCAGCCACCAACAAATCGGTCTGGCGACATAAAAAAGCCGGGATCTGTAACACATCCACGTACTCGGCAGCCATTTCCGCATCCCGTTCCGTGTGAATATCCGTGACCACCGGAATACCGAATTCGGCTCTCACCTTGGCTAATATCTTCAATGCCTTCTCGTCCCCGATTCCAGTGAAAGAATCCAGACGCGAACGGTTGGCCTTCTTAAATGATCCCTTGAACACGT
>DYVS01000154.1:0-9173 GCA_020743075.1 Butyricimonas virosa
AATTTTTGCGAAAGCTTTTTAAATATATATTGAGAATTATCCTAGTGCTTTTTTCTTTGATAGTTCTTGTTATGATTCTTTTGTATGTGCCTGCCGTCCAAAGTTTTGTGAAAGGACAGGCGGAGCAGTACGTGAATAATAATTTGGACATGAAACTGTCGGTCGGTCGGATTTTGTTGAAATTTCCGCTTGACTTGGCTGTTGAAAAGATTTATCTGGGACAGACGGAGAATGACTCGATGCTGTATGCTGATGTGATTCAGGTGAATGTTGCATTGACAAAACTTTTAAAGAAGGAAATCGAAGTTCGTCGTTTGGTTGTGGAAAATGCAACGGTTAATTTCGAGGATTCTCTTTCCGGATTGAAAATGAATGTGTTTTTGAAGGAATTGAATCTTCGGGTGAATCGGTTGAATCTGTCCCAACAGGAGGCAGAGATCCCTTTCGTTGCTTTAAAAGGGGGAAAGGTTCGGATGAATTTGGGGGGCGGGGAGTCTGTGGTTGATACGACCGGGGGTGGGGAGCCGGTACGCTGGTGTTTTAAGGTTGGAGAGGTGACAATCGATAACGTTGATTATCAGTTACAGGGACTTCCTATGGGTGAATTTCGTGCTGGGATGGGAGAGGCTCGACTGAAAGGGATGGATGTCGGGCTGGAAAAACAAACTGTTGATTTGGAGAAAATCACGTTGGTACGTGGTTTTTGCGATTTACTGATGACAGAATTTGCCGGGGAGCAAAGTGGGGCAGGGGAGGTCACGGAAGAAAGTATGCCTTGGCAAGTTCGGGTGGGGACAGTTGAGTTAGAAGATAGTCGTTTTTTGATGAAACCGATGAGTATTCCTGTTGATGCAGAGCAATTTCCGGAGACAATTCGTATATCGGCGCTTTCATTGAAGGTGGATAGCGTGTTTAATCGGGGAACAGAGGTGGCGGCAATTGTTCAAAGCTTACGTTTCAAGGAAGGGAATGGGTTAGATTTGAGAGATTTGTCTTGTCGGGTTAGTTTGGAACGTGAACAAACTAACGTGTCGAATCTGATATTGAAAACGAGTAGTAGTCAATTGAAAATGAATGTCCAGGCGGAATCCGGGATAAGTGATTTTGGCATGGAAACTCCTTTTCAGTTATCGATAGATGGAAATTTTGCTGGGCGGGACGTGTTATTATTTATGCCCGATACCAATGATCAGTTAAATAATTGGTTGTCGGATAAAGTTTTTTCTTTGTCAGGATTGATAAAGGGTAAGGTCGATCAGTTGAATATTGCTCATTTTGATGTTGGAACAACAGGAGGTTTTTCTTTGAAGAGCGAGGGTAACGTGGCATTCGTGACGGATATGGAAAAGATTGCGGGAAAATTAGATGTAACATTTGTCGTTGATCGGGGAGAGTTTTTCACTCCTTTGTTGTCAGAAAATGAGGATGCAGGATTTATTATTCCGGATCACCTATCATTAGTGACAGGTGTTAATATTGCGGATCAGGCGGCAAAAGTGGATATGGAGTTGAATCCCGGACAAGGAATATTACGTGCTGTTGCGGGTTATGGCTGGAAAGAAAATACCTATCGTGCAGAAGTTCATTTGAAAGATTTTGCCTTGGATAAATTCATGCCGAATGATTCGCTAGGGGCAATCACTGCCAATCTTTTAGTTTCGGGCCGGGGGGTTGATTGGAAAGAGGCGATGGCGAAAGTGGATTTTGAATTAGCATCCTTGTATTATAACGGGTATGATTATAAAAATATAATTTTGGATGCAGCATTGAAGGATCGGGAATTAACCGGGGAATTATTGAGTGATAGTCAGGAGTTGGATTTGGGAATGAAATTCCGGTTACAGGCTGATGAAAACGTGTACAGGATAAGTTTGAATGGAGATATTAAAAATGTAGATCTGAAAGGATTGCATTTCATGCCGGAAAATATGGCTTTTTCTCTGGGATTGAATATTAATGCAGAATTAAAGGCGGACAGTACATCGTCTTTACGGGCTGATTTTTCGAATATCGTTTTACAGGACCTTGTTACTCGTAAGTTGGGGGATTTGGATATTACTTTTTCCGGCTTACGCAACAAGACGTTGTTGGATGTCAAAGCGGGTGACTTGACCATGAAGTTTGAAGGGGATGGTGGAGGCTACACGTTAGTCGATCGTTTTAGTACAGCTAGCGAATTGTTGGTTGAGCAGATGAAGAAACATGATTTTAACATGGTGAAATTAAACGAATTGTTACCTGATTTCCGGTTAACCATAGATGCTAGGCAAGAGAATTTGTTGAATCGTTACTTGAAAAGTAACGGAATCCGTTTTGAGCGAATGGCTATGGATTTAGGAACAGACGTTTCACATGATTTTGGGTTAAGTTCAAAGGTTTATGGATTGAATATCGAG
The DNA here is from genome assembly GCA_020743075.1 of Butyricimonas virosa. GTDB lineage: Bacteria > Bacteroidota > Bacteroidia > Bacteroidales > Marinifilaceae > Butyricimonas > Butyricimonas virosa_A. The sequence goes on from DYVS01000154.1 coordinate 2,397, forward strand.
GGAATCGTTTTGGATAGTGTGTTGATATATGCGAAGCAAAAGGACGTGGCTTTACGCTATGGGGTGGATGTTTGCGGGGCTAAAGATCAATTAGAAGGATTAGCTCAGCTGACCGTGGAGGGAAACGTGGAGTATGACCAGATCAATGTGAGAATACGCGAGCATGCAAACGAGGAAGGGGAAATATTCAATATTGGGGCTAATATTGCCTTGCAAGATAGTGCTTTTAGCGTGAGTATTTCTCCCGATCCCCTTATTTTGGGATATGTTTCATGGCAAATAAACCGGGGCAATTTTATTCGCTTGAAACAAGGGGAAATTCCGGCGGCTAATTTGCAAATGTTGAATGGAGACAGGCGGATTCGTTTGATTTCGGAAGAAGATGCAAATCACGAACCGGCCTCCTTAATTGTAGATATTAAAGGTGTTGACTTAGGCGGTTTATCTAAAGCACTCTCGTTTATTCCGGATATATCCGGTTTATTAGGGATTGATGTGCAGATGTATAGCAAAAATAACGTGATTGATGTTAATGGGACTGTCAATGTGGACGAATTTTATTACGGGAAAGAGCGTGTGGGTGATTTGGGATTAGGTATTAAATATCGATTGTCGCAACAGACAGAACATGATGTGGATTTTTCCTTGTCGGTGGATGGGGTAAAGGCACTTTTGACCAAAGGTAAATTAATGACAGGGGTTGAAGATAAGGATATTGCATTGGATATAGACATCCCTAAATTTCCTTTGCGTGTTGCGGGAGCCTTTACTCCATCAGGTATAATGAAATTGGATGGAGATGTGATCGGGGCTTTTCAGGTGAAGGGACAAATGGATCAACCATTGATAAATGGGGATTTATGTTTCAAGGACGGGAGCATAGAAGCTTTGATGATCGGGACGACTTTTAAGATAGATTCTTCGGCTATCGTGATTCATGATAATTTGTTGGATTTTAATCATTTCGGGTTGATCGCTCCTAACAAACAACGTTTAGAACTATTGGGAACGGTTGATTTCGCTTCATTCTCGGCTATAAAGATGGATGTTTCTGTTCAAGCTAAGAATTTCCAAGCCATGAAGGTGAAAGAAAATACGGAGACCATGGTTTACGGGAAAGTGTTTGTTGATCTTTCGGCTACCTTGAAAGGAATGTTGGATAATCTGAAGGTAAGAGGAAATGTCAACTTGCTGGATAATAGTGAAGTCTATTACACGTTGAAATCTTCGCCTTTGGAATTGACAGACCGGAGTGCGGATGTCGTGCGTTTTGTTTCGTTTAGTGACACGACTCAATTAGCTGCAGCCGATGCGTTGCAGCAGGTTAGTTCTGTGAATTTGGATTTGCTTATGTCCGTGAATATTGCACCGTTAGTCGGGTTGAACGTGTTGTTGTCATCGAACGGGCAGAACCGGGTAGCAATAAATGGTGGAGGAAATCTGACTTATACATTGAATCCGGTGGGAGAGACCCGCCTTGTGGGAAGATACGTTTTAACGAGCGGAATCGTTTCTTACGGTCTGCCGGTGGTTGGACAGAAGGATTTCAAGATACAGGACGGTAGTTTCGTGGAATGGACCGGGGATCTGGCTAACCCGACCCTTAATATAACGGCAGCGGAAACTATTTCAGCCAGTGTGACAGATGATAGCCAGAAATCCCGCTTGGTGACGTTCAATGCCATGATCAAGATTTCAAACACGTTAGAGAAGTTGGACATCACGTTTGATCTCGCGGCAGAAGGGGACATCACGATACAGAACCAACTGGCAGCGATGACTGCCGAGGAGCGTTCCAAGGAGGCGATGAACATGATGATTTACGGAACTTATTCCGGACCGGGGACGGTGGCAAAGTCCAATGCTTCCGATAATGCTCTTAATAATTTCGTGGAAAACGAATTGAATCAATGGTCTCGGAAACATTTGAAAAACATGGATTTGACGTTTGGTATTAATACCTACAATCAAGTGTCAGAGGCAGGAGAATCCAAAAAAACGGATTATTCTTATCAATTTTCGAAACGATTGTTTAACAATAAGGTACGGGTGAAAGTCGGGGGGCGAATCTCCACGGATAATGATCCTGCGGCGGGGGGAGTAGAGGAAAATCTCGTGGATGACATTGCCATCGAGTACGTGTTTGGAAAGAATCCGAACTTTTTTCTGAAAATTTTCCGGCACACGGGCTATGAAAGTGTCTTGGAGGGAGAAGTGACGCAAACCGGTATTGGTGTGGTATTGAGAAAGAATTTCCAAAAATTCATGGATATATTCCGGCGTAAAAAGAAAGTACAAGTAGAATCCAAAATAGAACCGAAAGAAAATGAAAAGTCTGGGAAATAGTTTATTTGTTATTATAGTATTCATGATATTGGGTAGCTCTTGTTCTCAGACGAAGAGGTTAACCGAAGACGAGGTGTTATACACCGGGGTGAAGAAGATGGATATAGAGACGGCCAAAGGAGTAAAGTTAGAGGGTCCGAAAAGTTCGGCTATTTCCGGTCCGTTAGGTTTCCCTCCTAATAACCCGCTTTATGCTCCTTACATACGTTCCCCGTTTCCGATCGGGTTGTGGGTGTATAACTGGAACGTGAAAAAAGAGAAGGGATTAAAGCATTGGTTATACAAAAAATTGGCCAAGAAACCCGTGTTAATCTCTGATGTACAACCGGAATTACGCTTGAAAGTGGTGGAAAATGCTGCTAGTGAATACGGTTATTTCGGGGTGAAATCCAGTTACGAGATAATTCCTAACAAACGGAATCCCAAAAAAGCGAAAATCAGTTATAATGTTTACGTACCGGAAGCTCATTTGTTAGGAACCGTTGAATTTTGGGGATGGACGGGGAGAATGGATAGTTTGATACAGAGAACACAACGGGGGTGCTTGCTAAAGTCCGGGGCAGAGTATAATTTGTACACGATGGAAGATGAGCGGACCCGGATAACTAAAATGTTCCGGAATAGCGGGTATTATTATTTCCAATCGGATTATATCGAATTTTTGGTCGACACGACACGGGAAAGACGGGTAGCGGATGTCCGTATTGCTTTGAAACACGGTGTTCCGATGATGGCCTTACAACCGTACAAAGTTGGGAACGTGGAACTTATTTTGGAAAATTCCGATGAGTCGGAGACACAAGATACCCTGTCTTATAAGGGAATAGAGGTGAAATACACGAAACCGTTGGACGTGAAACCCAAGGTCCTCGCTCGTTCCATGCATTTACTTCCCGGAGACACTTATTCATTCTGGCGACAAAATCGAACGCAGACGAGCTTGGCCCGGCTTGGAATTTTTAAATATACAAACCTGAACGTGACCCGGGCGGATAGCGTGAAAAAGTCCGGTTTCGGAAGTTTGGACTTTAGTATTAATGCCGTGTACGACCTGCCGATCGAGACGGAGATAGAAGTAGACGTTTCCTCTAAATCCAATAATTTGCTCGGGCCCGGTTTGTCGTTGGGGATAACGAATAAGAATTTATTCCGGGGCGGGGAGAACCTGACCTTTAAGTTGAATGGGGCTTACGAATGGGAAGTCGGGGATAAAAAGACAAATTCAAATTCCGGGTTAATCAATTCTTACGAGTTAGGTGTGAACGTCGGTTTGTCATTGCCTCGGTTGCTAGTACCTAACTTCTTGAAAAGTAGTAAAGATTTTGCCGAACGTACGAATTTCCAGATTGGAGTAGATTTTTTGAATCGCCATACTTTTTTCCGGATGCTTTCTTTCACGGGATCTCTCAGTTATGATTTTCAAAGCTCGTGGCGAGTGTTCCATACGATAACACCTTTGAAGATCACGTACACCCATTTGTTGCAGACTTCGAAAGAGTTTGATGAAACGATGGAGAATAATCCTGCGATAGCGATGAGTTTTAAGAACCAGTTGATCCCTTCCATGTCCTATTCGTACACTTATGATAGGGCGGCAACAAGACGGAATCCCAATCGATTGTACTGGCAGAACACGATTATGTCGGCAGGAAACATTCTTTCCGCCGTACAATATATCACGGGAAATCATCAGGGGCAAAACAAAAAGTTGTTCGGTAATATCTACTCGCAATTCTTGAAATTGACATCAGAAGTCATCGTGTACCGTAAGATAACGGAAACCTCTCTTCTGGCAACCCGCTTTATGGGGGGCATCGGTTGTGCTTACGGAAATTCCCGGGTGATGCCGTATAGCGAGCAATTTTATATCGGGGGAGCGAATAGTATCCGGGCGTTCACGATCCGGTCAATAGGTCCCGGTAGCTATCATCAGGAAAGCGATAACAAAACGGCATACTTGGACCAGACAGGAGACATTAAGTTGGAAGGGAACGTGGAACTTCGTTTTAAAATTATGTATCAACTGAATGGTGCTATCTTTTTGGATGCCGGTAACGTGTGGTTGTTGCGGAATGATCCGAAACGTCCGGGCGGAGAGTTTAAGTTAGGAGGTTTGTTGAAAGAGATTGCTTTGGGAACTGGTTTCGGCTTACGTTATGACTTTGGTTTTATCGTACTCCGGGGTGATTTGGGAATTGCCTTGCATACTCCTTACAAGAATCCGGATAAGTCGGGATATTATAATATCCCCAAGTTCAAGGATGGTTTAAGGTTCCACTTGGCGATCGGTTACCCGTTTTAAAGGAAAATATTGGCGTGAGATGACTTGAATTGTCATGCTTTTATCGGCATGATAGTTCCTTTCGTGCCCTTACTTTTGTTGATTATATTTTGAATTAAGTGAGAGTTAAGGGGGAGTTAAGTTATCAAGTAAGAGGAATTGACGTGTCCCCCACGTTTTAAACCCATTTGGCAACTGGCTTTGCTATTTAGGAGGAATGTTTGTGAAATATTTGGAGTGGTTTATTTCCCCGTTACTTCCCCTTTATTTTGTTCCGGGTTTAAAATAAAAGAGCGTGTCTTGCGGACACGCTCTTTTGGTGTGATTTCTTTTTCTAAAATTTTCCTGCCAATTAGAATGCGAACATTACTCGTAATTGCAGTTGATGAAAATTCTCGTCATCCGGGAAATATACGTTACTCAAGTTAGCGTATTGATATTCTCCCATGATTTTAATGTATTGATTGAAAGAATAATTCAATCCAAGTGTTACCGAGTGCATGGTACCCCCGTCAATACTAGAAGAATAGGGGTAGTCTACAACTTTTCCGTTCGGGTAGAACTTGTGATTACCAATCAAGAAAATGTCCCCGTCAGTAATATCTGTTAAATTCGTGCAAGAGTAGCGAGCTACGAGTTCCAAACCGCCTTTGTCTCCCATGCCTTTTAATAAACCGTATTCGTCATCGTAGGTATAAGCTTTACCGCAAAGCAAGTAACCGAATTCCACGTAACCACCGTTCATGATCGTGGGACGTAATTTGTTTCCACTTCTCCATCCTTCAACATTCGTCCAGCTTTGTTGGCCACCTAATTGGCTTTCAAACAAGGTTTGATCATCACGGTCTTTCCATACTTTTTTCCAGATAAATTCTCCGCGAGCAAATACACGGTCGCTCTTGAATAAGAATTCTGGACTGATCGTGAAGGCATCTTTTGCCCAAGGAAGATCGCAACTTAAAAATTTGGTAGTTTCATCCACGTAAGTTTGCATGTTGGCAGCCACGTGCATGTTCGTTTTATAAACGCCGTCTTGGTAAACTTCTCCACCGTTAATTCTTTGATAACGTAATCCTGTACCGAATTGTAAGGTAATGTTGTTGTCGTTGATGGGTTTCCATAACCAGCGTCCACTTAAGCTGAATCCTTGATAACCTTCTTCTTGCTCGTTGTATTTCAGTTGTGAAAAAATACCTTGGTCAGCAAAAAAGTGTCTGTTGAAGAATTTGTAAGTAGCTCCCAGTGAGCGTCCCGGATCCAATGCTTGAGAAACTGACGGGCGACTGATAAAGTGGTAATTATATGAACTGGTCATCATGCTCATGCTTGACGGCTCGTTATAATAACCGGCTTTTACCAAGTGAATACCTTTTAAACTTTCTTTGAAGGTATATTGTGCGAATAGGTTTTTTTGGCTGAACTCGCCATTTCCAAAACCGAAATCCGCGTAGATAAACAATTTCCCGTAAGTTAAAGAGGCGTGAATACGAGCGTCCGTGATGGCAGCACCGGATTTCATCGGGGTCCATTCCGTGTGATAATAAGCTACGTCTGCAAACATACGGCCACCGATGCTTGCTTTAAGATTGTTTTCTTTATTGACATACTTCAATAAAGGATTTACATCTTCTTGGGCTTTCACTGCAGTGGTAGATAACATTGCGGCTACCATCATGGCAGGTAATAATATGTATTTTTTCATTACAATAATCGATTAAAAATTATTTTTCGTAACCTAAATTATCCAGAACCTCACGTGCATCCGGGATTTCTGTTGGTGCTGGAGATTTTCTGTAACCAAAGTCAACCATGTATTGCAGACTCATATCCGTGTGATTCGTGAAGAATGCATCCAGGTAAGGAGCTTCGTAACGGGAACCACCATCGCTGCCCCAGTTGTATTGACCGAAATATTTAGCCATTTGGTCATAAGTATCGAATGAATACGGGTGATTCTTCATTTTTGCGCGGTGGATTAAGTTATGTTGCCACGGATAATTTAATTCAGGATAGTTGTTCGGGGCTCCGGCAATACAGGGTCCAATGAAATGTGCTTTGTATTTTACTGCCAAGTTGATGAAAGAGGCATATCCTTGAGGATCATCGTAAGTCAAATCGGTTGCCCCGGTTCCTTTCCATAACAAGAAACA
>DYVS01000155.1:0-7725 GCA_020743075.1 Butyricimonas virosa
TATCGGGTGTGGGCGCTAAAAGAACGCTTGCCCTTCTTAAATGAAGTTACTAATGTACTGTTTTATTTTCGTATTTTTATATATAAAGTTTCAAAATCTCCGTTTTTCTTTCCGGTGAGATTTTGGGACGACTTAAATGGCTTGTAGGGAAAGATGTTTTGATTCTCTTTCGGGTAATCATTTAAGATGTTGTTAATTGTATGGTTTTTAAGTGGTTATTCTCACCGTTTTTAATGGTGAAATATGGTATATTTCTGGATCAATAGCGGATCACTACCGTGTAAAACGCTATTAGAACGCTATTAAAACCCTATTAAAACGCTATACTGAATAGCGTTTTAATAGGGTTTTAATAGCGTGATTTTAATTCTTTATTCGGAAATGATCCGGAAGTAATCCGTTAGGATTAACGTGGTGATTATGAAATAAGGGATTTAAGGGGGGTATCATGGGGAGAAACGCTTGATGAGGGGTGTTAAAACTTAATTCTGGGCCCGAAATTCGTTGGGTGTGCATCCAGCCACCCGTTTGAACATCCGGCTTAAATGCTGGGGGTATTGGAAGCCCAGGTCGTAGGCGATTTCGCTCATCGTTTTGTCCGAGGAAAGTAGATTTTCCTTGGCTCGTTCGATGACCTTGGTTTGAATGTATTCCGAGGCGGTCTTCCCGGTTTGTTTGCGAATCATGTCTCCGAAATAATTCGGGGAGAGAAAGACTTTGTCCGCGAAGTATTTGACCGAGGGTAAGCCTTCTTGTTGTGGCATCGGGCCATCGAAATATTCATCGAGCAAGCGTTCGAACCGGACGATGATATCGTTGTTTTGTTGGTTGCGGGTAACAAATTGTCGATCGTAGAACCGGAGGCAATAATCCAATAATACACCAATGTTAGCCGTGATCAGGCGTCGGCTGTGTTTATCTATGGCGTGTTCCAGTTCGGCTTGTATTTTATTCAGGCAATCCATGATGGTTTGGCGTTCCTCTTCGGAGAGGTGTAGGGCCTCGTTCGCCTCGTAGGAGAAAAACGTGTAGTTGCGAATCTCTTGTCCGAGTGCCGTACCCCGGATAAGGTCGGGATGAAACAGTAGCCCGTGGGCCGCGGGGCGAACTCCGGAAGGCATGTTAATTCCGGCGATCTGTCCCGGGCCGAAACTGACGATAGTGCCGTCTTGATAGTCGTAGAGCTGCCGTCCGTAGCGGATGTCGCCGCATTTGGTGTCTTTCAGGAAAAGGGCGTAGATGCCGTAATTGAAGACTGCTTGAGTGGGCCATCGGGTGGCTTGTGATAAGTCGACGACGCTAACTAACGGGTGGCGGGTTTCCAGTCCGAATAGCTTGTTATAGTCGTCCATGCTGTTTATTTTCAGTATCTCTTCCATGTTTTTCGTTATTAGCTACTCACAAAAATAAGATATTTTATCGGAAAAATAATTGGTGTACTTTCACGTTCCGTAATTCGGGTACAAACTTCTGTAAATTGTATACAAGTAGGTCATCTTTCCCGAGGAGACGTGTTGACGGGGATGGGAGCGAAGTATTCCGGGAGTCCGGCTCCCTGAAGGGGAGATTTGAAAAACAATAGAAAGAAATAGTTGTGAGTTTATCGAAAAAGAGCCACTTTGTAGAAAGCGGCTCTTTGTATGTAATTTTTATTTGATCAATCCTTTGTCAAATTTTTCTTTTACCTTGATCAACATATCGTTTGTCATGCTGGTAAGGTCGAATTTCGGTGCCCAGCCCCATTCTTCGCGGGCGCAAGTGTCATCCATGCTGTTTGGCCAGCTATTAGCGATGGCTTGTTTTACCGGGTCGATCTGGTAATCCATCTTGAAGTCGGGGATATGTTTGCGAATTTCAGCAGCGATTTGTTCCGGCTCGAAGCTCATGGATGCGATGTTGAAACTGTTCCGGTGTTTTAATTTACTGGGATCAGCTTCCATCAATTGAACAACGGCGTTCAAGGCATCCGGCATATACATCATGTCCATGTAAGTACCTTCTTTCACGTTACAGGTGAATGAACCTTTGCGGATGGCATCGTAGTAAATTTCTACGGCATAGTCCGTGGTTCCTCCTCCGGGAAGAGTCACGTATGAAATCAATCCCGGGAAACGCACGCTACGGGTGTCAACACCGAAACGATTGAAGTAGTAGTCGCTTAAAAGTTCGCCTGTTACCTTGCAAACCCCGTAAATCGTGGTATTGGAACGTTGCAACGTGTCTTGGGGAGTTTTATCTTTTGGGGTATCGTTCCCGAAAGCCCCGATGGAACTCGGCGTGAACACGGCGCAGTTGTTATCCTTGGCGATGTACAGAGAGTTGGTTAAAGCTCCAATATTGATGTCCCAAGCTAGTTTCGGGTTCTTTTCTCCCGTGGCTGACAACAAGGCAACTAAGTTAAAGATGGTGTCAATATTGTATTTTTTCACGATGGCACTGAAACCTTCCCCGTCAAGAGCGTTTAATTCCTCGAACGGACCTGCTTCTGCCAATGCTTTACATTTTTCAGCACTAATATCAGCTGCCACTACATTGCTGTTTCCATAAATGGATCTCAAGTGGGGTACTAGTTCGGAACCGATTTGTCCCCCTGCACCAACGATTAATATTTTTTTCATCTCTATAAGTTTTTGTGATGAATGATGTTACTTTTTCTAGTTTTAGATTGTAGCGCGAAAATAGTTATTTTAGAATCTCCTTGACTAACAATTGATAATTTTTTTTGCCTATTCACTAAAAAGTTGTTCGTCAGAACTCTGTTCTGCTTCATAATATTCATCAATCTGCAAGTTCGGGGCTTTGTAGGCGGCTACGGCGAGCTGGTCGCAACGTTCGTTTTCCGGGATGTTGGCATGTCCTTTTACCCAGATGAATTTCACGTGATGCTTGCGATAAAGGGCGAGGAATTGTCGCCAGAGATCAGGATTCTTTTTCTTTTTGAACCCGGTCTTTTCCCAGCCGAAAACCCAGCCTTTTTCGACGGCATCGACCACGTATTTCGAGTCGGAGTAGATGGTTACGTTGCTTCCTTCGAAACGTAGGGCGGCGAGGCCTATGATAACCGCGAGTAGTTCCATGCGGTTGTTCGTGGTGCGGCGGAAACCTTCCGACAATTCTTTGCGGTGGGCACCGGCCATGAGTACGACCCCATAACCTCCCGGTCCGGGGTTACCGCTGGCGGCTCCGTCTGTATATATCGTGATATTATGTGGCATATATTTGTTTTTACGCCGTAAAAGTAAGTATTTTGTTAAAATATTTGTATATTTATATCGAGGAAACAACAGGCCTTTGTGTGGACCTGATAAAATAGCAAATATGATAAAATTAAGTCGAATTGTCTTGATGTTCCTGTTCGTGGGCATTCTCGTTGCTTGCCAACCGAGGGAACGGGTGATTGATTACCCGGCCTTTCAGGCTAAAAATTCTGCGTCACTCGAAATCTCCCGTATCGTTTTAAACGATACGGCCACGGTTATTTATGCCGATGTCGAACAATATCCCGGTGGCTGGGCTCGGGTGGATGCCGGGATCTATATCTTGGCGAACGGGCAAAAGTATTTTGCCTTGAAGTCGGAAGGATTGAAGTTGAATGAGAAATTCGAGATGCGTGATACCGGGTTGCTCTCGTTCAAATTGTTTTTCCCGCCGCTACCGGCAGGAGTGAATTCGATCGATGTGATCGAGAGTCGGATGAACCTGGGGGGCTGGCATATTTGGGGTTTGAATTTGAATCCGGATGTTGAAATGACTGCCGTGGCTATTCCGTCGGACGTGTCTGCCCGGGACTGGAAAGAAGCGATCACGTTACCGCCGGCTGAGTTGAAAATGGGAAAGACGAGGGTAAAGGTGCATTTATGCGGTTATCGTGATTTGATGGACGGGCGGGATGTCGAGCTTTTCGTGAGCGATATGTTTAACCCCGGGAAGGAGTTGTCGAAGAGGATCGATCAGGATCATAGCTGTACCTTCGAATTTGATCAATATTCCACGACATGGCTTTATTTGAGTAACACACTCTTCCGTACGATGATTGTGCTTGATCCGGGGGATGACGTGGAGGTGTATGTAGATTTGGAAGAGGCTACCCGGAGGGCTTCCCGCTACCAGAAAGACCGGATGAAGGCTCATCGTTTGGCTTACGTGGTTGGGGAGAGCCGGTTTGTCTCCTTGAATTACGCGTTGCAGGATGAGTACGAGGATGGATTTTCTATGTATTCTTTCTACAAGGATATAAACGGGATGAATGCCGATGAGTATATTGCGTACGTGATGAAGCTTTACCGGGCCGAGATGGAGCGTTTGGCGAATGATAAGGCACTACCGGATGGAGTGCGGAAATACCGGGAGCTTGGGGTAAAAGGTTTTGTAATGAGGCTGGTTTGTTCCGGGGAGTCTAATTTGGAGACGGCTTACAGGGAGGCGAATCATATCGGATGGGATCAACGGGAGATCGATTTCAAAGCTCCGGAGTTCACGGATAAGCATTTTGCCGTGTTGCAAGAGTTGGATGTGAATCGGCTGGATATGTTATATGCTCGTGATTTCCCATATTGTTTTGATATCGTTTGTTACCGTATTCCTTCGTTGGATCGGTTGGAGAAGATACTGGGAAGCCAGGAAGGGTTCTTGATCGATTATTTTAAATTGCAGGGTATTTATGATCAACTGGAGAATATGAAACCCTTGACGAAAGAGCAACGGCGGAACCTGGCATCTATCGACCCCTATTACACGAAGGCTTTTGAACAGGTGAAACAGCAGATCGATGCGAAAGTTGCGGAAAGTAAGGTGAAGGCGGAAAAACGAATCCGGGAGATTCCGTCGGTATCCGAGAAAAAGTTATTCGATGCTATTATGGCCCGTTATAAGGGGAAAGTGGTGATGGTAGACCTGTGGGCCACGTGGTGCGGACCTTGCCGGGGGGCGATTGCCTCTTTTGAACCCAGGAAGAATAAGTTCAAGGATAAGGATGTTGTTTTCGTGTATATCACGAACGAATCTTCCCCGGAATCCAAATGGTTGGAGATGGTGGCAGGAATCGAGGGAGAGCATTATCGTTTGAATCGTAAACAATGGGATTATATATGTGATTATTTCGGCGTGGACGGGATTCCCTCGTATGTCATTGTTGACCGGGATGGGAATGCACGGTTGAGAAATGATTTGAGGGGATCGGGGATGTTGGAGCAGGAATTGTCGGGGATGCTTTAAGCGTCTAGTTGATATTTCATCGTGAACTCTTGCCGGCCGGTTTGTTCGTCGGTTTGTTCACTTGTGATCGTAAAGCCTTGGCGTTTGTAGAATGTCAAGGCTTGCGTGTTTTCCGCGTAAACATTTAATTCCAATTCGGGGTGTTGTAACTTGATACGAGTCATAAGGGAATGTCCGATTCCTTGGCCTTGCCGGTCGGGAGAGACGAAAAGGGCGGCGATGTAGTTGCCGATTAAGGAGATGAATCCCGTGATCTCGTTTGTGTGTTCGTCTTCATTGACGAGGGTTTGGCTTTGTGGCAGGTACTTGTTACGCATATCCGGAACTTTGCTTTCCCAGTAGGAACGGGGAATGAAGGAGTGGGTGATGGCGGATGCTTCCAGCCATATCCGGATGACAGAGTCTTCGTCTTGTTGTTGGAAGTAGCGGATCATGGTTTTGTATGTTTTTGTGTTGATGTGAGCGAATGTAGCAAAAATAGGCGAGATTGAAAATGTTTTTTTATGAGGAGGAATAAATGTTGGAAGAGAGAGGAATAAAATTGTAATAGCCTGAAGTGCTGATTTTCAGAAAAAAGTTGTTACTTTTGCATGGTTGCGATTCATCGGAGAAGGAATGGAGACATTGATTTTTTGTCATGAGGTGCGGCGCTTTACCAAAAAGTGTATGTTTAAATATTTTTTGCATTAAATAAAAATAAGAATAATGGATTTTGTATCTCCTGAACACTTGTTCGAGGAACTTCCTCTCACGAAAGAAGAGGCGAGTATTCTTGATGAGTATATTTGCGATTATGATTTCACGGTTGTTGGAAAACAAGGGCCGGAGTGGATATTTTCTTTCTTGGGTGTTGTGCGTGCGGAGTTAGGGGGAGAGGAAATGATCTTGGAAGATTATGATCTTCTGAATGATATTTTTATTCGTATATTGGAATGGATGCTTGAAGGGTCTGATTATTTGAAATGTTTTGAAGGGGTCAAGCTGAATGATGCCCGAATGCAGGTGGAACGTTATCTGGATGAGGCTATTGCCAGCAGGGAGGCGATCCGGTTGATTGATGCAGGGGAAGAAGGGGAGTATATTACTTCGAAGTTGGAGAAATTGATGGTATCGGGTTACCTGTACAAGAAATCGCTCGTGTGGATAACATTACTGACTATCGTTCGGTTTAGTCCGAAGTTGCATTTATTGCCGGCACGGGGACTCGTTTTACTGGTGTATAACACGTTGAATAAACCTAATCCTAGGGTGATGGAACGTTTTAACGAACGGGTAGCTCTTGTGAGAGAACAGGATGATGCGCTGTGTTTTGAAGGACATACCCGGGATCAGATTCAGGAGGCTGTTTGGATTCTAGGGGCCCGGATCTTGTTGGGGGATTCCGTGCAGGAAGAACTGGCAAGCTTGCGTTCCATGTTTTTCAGGTACTTGTATGTGTTACGGGATAAGGAAGATGAAGTAATTCGGAAGAATGCGTTTAATTCTTTATTGTTTAACCAGAAGAATGCCGTGTTCACATGGGAAGAGTTGTTAAAGTTCTCCATTCCTGTCCTGATGGAATCTATTGCAGAAAAGACGGTTGACGCGATTAGAAATTGTCAGGGGCGTCTGTACGAGGGACACGGGCAATTGTTAGTGGAAACGAAAGCAATCACGCTTGCCGCTCCGGTTTCATTAAAGTTTGACACGCTGATGGAGATTGACGGTGTCGCTTTGAAACTCGGGTACAGTAAGAAAAAGTTGAGTTTTGAAGAAGGATTGGTGGGGACAACCCAAGCGTGGAGAAGTATTCTCGCTGACTTTTCGGATGAATTAAGAAAGAGCGTGATTCAGAAGAGACGGCCGCCTGTGGGGGCTGTCGTGAATATACGGGTGAAACTGGTGCATAATTTTAAACCCACGCTGGCTTTCGTTACGATTGTGGACCCGCAGTATGATGGACAGGGTGTTTTACATGTCAGTCAGGTGACACGGGCAAGGTTGGATAGTTTGAAAGATATTCTTCATCCCGGGGATATTATGACGGCGACTGTGGTCGAGTCGGAGGATGATCGCTTGCAGTTCTCGATCTGGGAGGAACTGAATCAAGTGGCCGTGGAGCATTTGCGGGTGGGGGATCAGTGTAACGCTCTACTTTTGAGTGAGAAGAATGGATTTTTGACGTGGTTGTCGGAAAGTGGTTTCTTGGTTTCGACCCCTCTTGCTGAAGGGGTGAGCGAGGAGAGAGGGGGGTATTATCTTTTGGAAGTTACTGATGTCCCCTCGGTAGGGAGGATCAAAGGCAAGATTCTAGGTGCCACGAAGGAACGATTTGACAGGCACGAGGCGGTTGCTAATCTGGTTTACAGTTATATAGAGGAGTGCAAGAGATATAGAAATCGGGATGGCGAGGGAAAGTTTAATACGGGTAAAATCGAGCGTTCTATCGGGGTTTCGGGTAAGTATGTGAAGGAGTTGATCCGGCTGTTGCAGCTTTACCTGACGCAAGAGGTTTGTTTGGAGAATCTGAAT
>DYVS01000156.1:0-5679 GCA_020743075.1 Butyricimonas virosa
GCATAAAAAAAGAAGGTGTGCATTTTGACACACCTCCTTTTTTTCCAAGTTGTTTGAGAGTAATCGTTCTTTATTTGCAGGGGATGTGGACGAGCAGGTTGATGAGGAAATATATGATTGGATAAATCAAGCTGTTGAAAGTTTACCGGAACAATGTCGCTTGATTATAAAGTTAAATGTAATCGAGGGCAAAAAATATTTGGAAATTTCGGAAGAGTATAGGAATACCAATCAATACGATTCGTACACAAGTTTTCCGGGGATACAAGAAATTGAGGGATATATTGTCCAATGAAAGGGATACATTGATTCTTGTCATTCATATACAGTGAATACTCTTTGGTAGTAAATTAGTTGTATTTTTCAAAAAAAATAAAATTCTTGTCACACAAAACAAGAGACAAGCCGTTATAAGAGTGCGTTTAAACATTGAATTGTGAGAAACAAGGAGGTGTTAATTTAATTATTAACCATTAATTTAAAGATTATGAAAAAATTACTATTGTTAGTTTTAGTGTTTGTGGTTCTTACTGGATTTAGTAGTAAAGAACTGGAAGAAACGAGTGATAGAGCGATTCCGGTGAATATGTTGCTTCAAAGTCCCTCTGGATTGCCGCCCCAAGTAATTGCTGCTTCACCAACTTCACGAGAAGTTGTTGTTAAAGAAGGTGATCGGGCTGAATTCAGTATTGCGTATCAATCTGATACTCCGGTGAAAATTACTGTAAAGCGTCAGGATGGTGCTCCGTTAGAACCCAATGTTGCTTGTGACAAAGAGGGGAGAGTGACGATTGTTAGTGCAACAATGGCAAATGCAGGAATATATATTATTACAGTATCTAATGAAGCAGGGTCAACCTCTATTATCTTTAGTGTATATGTGGCTCCTATATTTGATTTTTAGCGTATATTTATATTAATAAATCTGGATTTAACTCCTTTATAAAATAGAATTCTAAACTATAAAAAGTACCATATTCAACTTAGGATCAAGTGGAGAATGGTACTTTTTTATAAACTACTCGAAAGCATGAACAAAAGTAACATTTGGATTGAGGCATTGTACGAATTTAAACGTGCACGCAGGAGTATCTTGTTTCGATTATTTCTGGTTTTGGCAATTTGTGGGCTTATTTTTTACCAGTTCACATCTTTAGGAAGCAGTGCAGCTTCCGGTTCGGTAAAGTATGTGTTACAATTTGCCCCTGAATGGACTTCTTTGGCCTTATCCTCGGCAATACCTTTTAAAAGTGCTTATTACTTTAATATTATCCAATTACTTTTTATCGTGTGCTTTGTGGTGAACGATTGGAGAATGCTAAACGTGGGTACCAGAGATGCATTGTACGTTCGTTCACAGGGGAACAACGAGATGGCCACAGGGTATGCTTTGGGGCTATTGCTTGTTTTTATCCTGCTTAATTGGTTTTTATTCTTGACTTCAATTATTTTTAATATTGCCTTGTATCCCGGGTCTTTTAATTTGTTTTATTATTTATTCTATTGGATCACTCTTACGTTGCCCGCTTCTGTTTATTTTCTTGGTTTTTCTTGTCTTGTAATCCGTGTTATCCGTAACCCGGGGATAAGTCTAATTGTGTCTTTTTTGTTACTGGGCGGGATAACTTTTTTAGGGGCTGGATTTTTGCATGGGGTGTTGGATCCTTGTGCCCGTTATCTCCCGAATATGTTTTCAGATTTCACGGGACACGTGAATCCGGGAAATTATTTGTTGCAAAGAGGAAGTATTTTGTTGACGGGAGGTAGTTTTGCGGTGTTCTCGATTATCCCTTACCCGAGAATCTTTAATTATGCGCAGACTCGGAGAGTCTGTTTAAGCGTTGCTTGTATTTTACTTGTGTTTGCCGCAGAAGGAGCGTTTATTTATCTTAGTCGGTATGGGAAAAAAGAGGAGTTAAGGGAAGTTTACAAGGGAGTGTACGAGAAATATGAACGAGATTCCAAGATTCGGGTGGTAAGCAATGACTTGTACGTGAAGGAACTTGCAGACGGGGGGATTTCCGTGAATAGCCGGATGACCGTTGAGAATAGGACTTCAGGCGAGGTGCCTTTGATCATGTACTTGAATCCGGGTTTGAAAGTTGCTTCTATCAAGGTGGAGGGACAGCCTGTTTCTTTCCGGAGGGAGCATCAGGCTGTGCTTGTGGATGAAAAATTGGTTCCCGGTGATTCGTTGGAAGTTTTGATTGATTACGAGGGGAATATTGAAAATGCCTTTTGTTATTTGGACGTATCTTCCGACGAGTATTATTCCCCGGACGTGAATGCCGGCGGGATCTTTCGTCACGGTAATACTTCTGCCTTTTGCGAGAAAGAGTACAAATTGTTGCCCCAAAAATGTTTGTGGTATCCCGTGGGACTTCCCCCGTACGGTGCCTTGGGAGGAATGGATTTGAATTTTACCCGATATTCGTTAAGGGTGGAGCATGATCCCGCATTAACCGCAATAGCCCAAGGAGAAACAATTGAAGAGGGAAAAGGGGTAACTTCGTTCCGTTTTACTCATGACATACCCGGCATCAGCCTTTGTATTGGTAATTACAAAAAGCGGACAATAACGATTACGCAAGATCTTCAGTTTGATACAACCCGATTGACACTCTATTATCATCCGAGGCACGAGTATCTTCTCGAGCGCTATGATTTTCCCGATGAAGAAATTGCTGTGAAATTGCTGGATATGAAGGGTGTATTGGAAATGGAAGAGGGCTTGGGTTTTGATGAAAAATTCACGGAGGAAGATTGGGCGATGGTGTACAGGTTGAAAGACAGTTCCAGAGATTTAAAAGAGGCTTTTGAAATCGTTCTCGAGAGGAAAGGCTTTGACCCGACCCGTCATTATCCGTACCGGTGGTTTACCCTTTTGGAAGTACCGTGTGGCTATCATGTCTTTCCCGATTTGATGCAATTAACAGGGGAAAGAGAACAGGCCGGTCTTGTGTTTCTTCCGGAAAAATTACATTCCGTGAAAAGTTACCGGCATGAGGTACCAAAGGGAGAAGTGGAGAAAGAAGGAGTAATGAGGATGTTCAGGTACGAGACGTTTGACCCGATTTTCGGGAAAGGAAGTTGTAATATAAGATCTGCATTCCGCGGAAAAACAACTTTTATTTCCTCTGCCGAGATACCACTAATCAATGAAGCTATAAATTATGCGTTGTTTCGTTGTCAACGGAGTATTGTTTATTTTGAAGAGAATAATTTTGATGTGATAGAATACTTGAAACACGGAAGTTTAAAAGACGCTTTGTTTGATAGGTCGTTGCCCCCGGGAGTGTTGCGAGGTATAATTCAAAAGAAAAGCGAAGAATTATGTATGTCCATCATGTTGAATGTTGAAAGTCATTTATTCCTCAAATTTCATCATGACTTTTTGAAGAAAAATAGTTTTAAAGAGGTGGCTTGGGAAGAGTATTGTCAACAATTTTATCAATCTTTCGGTTTGCGTTTGGATTCTCTCGCTGAGCGCTGGTATGGCTCCAATCGGTTGCCTTTGTTTGACATCCGGGATGCACGTGCAATCAAGTTCGGGGAGAAGAATACCGACGTAGTGTTCTGTTTTAAAGTGTTTAACCGGGGTGATGTGTCGGGGCTTATTGCGACAAGTGACTTTCAGGTATGGACAATCCCACCGCACGAGGGGAGGATGATCACGGCAAGGGATCGAGGGAGGATATGGAATTTTTATTGTATCGAGGCTCCTTTAGCCCAGAATCTTCCGGCTAGTTGGAAGTTGTCGTTAGAGACGGATGTTCGAGGGTGGGTGGATACTGCGACTTGTGTGGTTCGTGTTGATTCTTCCGTTTTCTTTCAAAATAGAAATGAGGATGAGATTATCGTTGATAACGAGGATCCCGGCTTCAGGGTGGTGAAGTCAAAAGATTTTAATCTCTTGTCTTTGCTGCGGAAAGATGAAGGACGTCTTGAATATGATACCAAGTATTCTCGTCAAACTACATGGACCCCCGTGATAAATGGCGGTTTTTATGGTTATTCCATTCGAAGCGCATATGTTAAGCAGGCGGGGACAGGCAAACAGAAAGTGGAATGGAGTACCGAATTGCCTCGAGAGGGTAAATATGAAGTGTTTTTTCATCATGCAAAACCAACGTATATCGATATGGATAGAAAACAAGAGTTTTATTACTCCATTTTCGACGGGAGCGGTGAGCATGAGGTGGTGGCATTCGTGAATGGAGATGACGTGGGATGGATCTCTTTAGGTGTGTTTGATTTCACGAAAGAGGCGAGAGTGACCTTAAGTGACAGGGATAGAAAAGAGCAAATAAAAAGGAACGATAGAGTTATTTCTCAAGAGTTAACCGCCGATGCCGTGAAATGGGTTTGGCTAAAAGAATAATTTACACGACTGAAAAATGATTTTTTATAAAAAATAAAATTCTTGTTACAAAAAACAAGGAGCAAGCTGTTATAGGGGAAGGGTATTTGAACATCGATTTATGGGAAATGGGACGAGTTACATCTTCGTGTTGGCTGGGCTATTCTGTGAGATTGACGGTTGAAAAATTTATTTGAGGGGGACGGAACAAGATATTATTAAACTACGTATGTTTGCGTAGTTTTAATATAGAAAAACAAAAAATGAACAAGGAGAGATTCCAAGGAATCTAGCAATTATGAAAACAGGTGTAAGCGATTTGCCCCGATCGATGAATCAGGGAAATGAGTTCTTAATGTTACGGGAAAAAAAGCACAAAGTTAGGATTGAAGGTGAGGGATTCGTGGTGCGTGAATGGCGTTTTTCGGATTGTGATTCTTTAGCCGAAAATGCCAATAATGAGAAGATTTGGAATAATGTTATGGATCACTTTCCGCATCCATACACGAAACAAGATGCTTTTGATTATATCAGTATGGTTCACGCCATGCCTGCTCCCCCGATGCGATTCGCGATCGAGGTGGATGGGAAAGCAGTAGGAAGTATCGGGTTTGGTTCAGAAGGTGACATTGAACGGGTAACTGCCGAAATCGGTTATTGGCTGGGAGAATCTTACTGGGGAAGAGGAATCATGCCTAGAGTCGTGGCTGCCGTCACGCGATATGCGTTTGAAACGTTCGGTTACCAAAAACTTTACGCTTTGGTTTTTGATTACAATCCGGGATCAATGCGTGTATTGGAGAAAGCAGGGTATCAATTGGAGGCGGTGTTACACAAGGCGGCCGTGAAAAATGGGAAGGTGATAGATTTCTATTATTACAGTATCATGAAAGAGAATTAATTAAAAAAGCAGTATCCGTGAGGATGCTGCTTTTTTAATTTCATGTTTACCAGTTGATTTCTTGAATACCCTTACTTCGTAGAAAAGCATTGGCTTTGCTGAAATGTTTACAACCGAAGAAACCATACTCGGCAGAACGGGGAGAGGGGTGTACGGTGGTTAACACAAGATGTTTACGAGTATCAATAAGTGACATCTTTTGTTTGGCATAACTTCCCCATAACATGAAAACCAAGTTCTCCCGTTCATCACTTAATTTTTTGATAACGGCATCGGTAAAAATTTCCCAGCCTTTGTCTCTGTGAGATCCCGTTTCGTGCGCCCGAACCGTGAGTACCGAGTTTATGGGGAATACCCCTTGGGCTACCCAATGGTCCAGATTCCCGGAGGTCGGGATGGGTGTCCCCAGGTCCATGTG
>DYVS01000157.1:0-13427 GCA_020743075.1 Butyricimonas virosa
TCGTGTGCATGCTTGTATTCTTTTGAATGATCGAATTTTAAGATGAAAAAGAGATGAAGTGTATATGTTTTTTATGGTTTTTAGTGATATGCTTTTCTTGTGAAACAGGTAAAGTGATTCATAATAAGAAATTTGCAAGGTGGTTGGGTAAAGAGATTGTATATTCTAACTCATTGAAAGCAGAAGTTATGGGAAGGGATACGAGTTGTACAGATTTGTGGGGTAAGAAATATAAAATATTCAGGTATATAGATTCTACGGGATGTTGTGAATGTAAACTGCAATTGCGATCATGGGATAAATTTATAGATATTCATAAAAAATATCAGGATTCTGTGGCTTTTATTTTGGTTGTACATGCTGAAAACCCTAGAATTGTTCCAATTCTTTGTGAGCAAAATGGTTTTGAGCATCCCATCTTTATGGATAAAAAAGGCGTGATGAACAAGGTGAACAGTTTCTCGGGCAATATAGATGGGTGGGTTTGTTTGTTGGATGAAGATAACCGAATTCTTGCAGTTGGAGATCCGATTCATGAGCAGGGTGATATGAAAAGATTTCATGGGATACTAGGATTGAAAGATTAAATGCTGTAAATCACTTGTTTGTATAAATTAAAAAGATATGTTATGGAAATGAAGAGAGTAATGATGGTTGCCCATTACGAAGCTAGATTGCTACGGCGGAGTTGGGTGTTTCTTATTTTTACAGTTTTGGGAATAGCCGGAATTTCGAGTTTCCAATTTTTAGTAGGTGATATTAATGTTGCGATGGAATATAGCTGGAAATGGAGTCGATCATTGTGGAATTTGAAAGCACTACCTTCGTTTATTCCTTATATGAATGCTTATCTTTTTAATGGTATGCAGGCTCTGATGATCGTATTTTTCGTGGCTGAAACGGAAAAACGTGCTCGATTGACAACGATGGAACCGTTATGGACTCGACCTTCCACGAATGGCGAATTGATGTGGGGGATGGCATTAGGGCTAGGGAGTATGATTATTTGCTTGAATATTATTTCTGTATTAGTAACAATGGCGATACACTTGGCGACTCAGCCATGGGCTTTTGATGCGAGTATATACGTATTTTATTTTTTGACATTAACCTTGCCTGCGTTGATTTTTTTTCTAGGAATATCCATGTTTGTGGTACATTGGATTAAATCTCAGGGGATAGCGATTTTATTATTATTAGCTCTTATTGTCGGGATGATCGGAAGTGCGGGATGGTTACACGGGATGTTGGATCCTCTAGCGAGAACGATTCCTGCGATATTTTCTGTTGAGGTCGGGTGTGTGAATTTGGGATTATTGTTGTTGCAGCGCTTACTGTTTTTGTGTCTGGGGGGAGCATTTTTGTTTTTCTCTATTTTTTACGTGGAACGTTTGACCGGGGAATCAGAAAGGAAAAATATTTTACGTTTGTTGGGGATAGGCTTGTTGTTGATTGCTGTTTTTGCGGGAGGTGGTTATGAAGGATATTTTGTAAAAGGAGGGCAGCAACGGGAAGCTTTTAGACAAGCGTATGTACGAAGCGAAAATAATGCGAAAGTACATGTATTGGAACATGATATTTATTTCAAGGAAAAAGTAAAGAGTTTTGAAGCATCCAGTCGGATGAAAATTTGTAATCAATCGGAAAAGGAAATCTCGTCGATCGTGTTATTCTTGAATCCTTCCCTGAAAATCTCGCATTTGACCTGTGAGGGAGAGGAAGTTGAATATATACGGGACGAGCAGGTCATCAAGATAGATCGGGCAATACCATCGGGAGATACTTTAGAGATCGAAATGAAATATAAAGGCGGAATAGATGAGCGGGTTTGTTATTTAGACTTGTCGGATGATGAATTTTATGAAACGAAAGCGAATGGCGTCAGTATTTATCGGTTTGGGAATAGGCAGGCTTTTGTAGGAGAGAAGGTAACGTTATTGCAACCGGAATGTCTGTGGTATCCTCAGGGAGTGGCTCCTGTGACCCTGTCTTCACTGTATGATCGTCAAGTAGATTTTACCCGTTATTCCCTAATCGTAGAAAATGATATTGGGCGTACGGCGGTTTCACAGGGAGTGCCCGAGCGAATAGAAGGAAAGACTTTTTTCTGGCATGATCATGCAATCCAAGGGCTTAGTTTAAGTATTGCTGAATATGATAATCGTTCGATAGAGGTGGACGGGACACGATATGACATATTCTTTTTTGAAGGGAGTGATTTTTTGGTACGTGCTTTTGAAGCTCCGAAGGAGATTTTTAAAACCGTCATAAGGGATATTAAATTTATGACAGAATCGACGGTTTGCCAAATGGATAATGGTTACAAGGAGAAGGCCAGGGAAGTTTGGAGAATGCAAGGTAAAGTTGAGGGGGAAAGTCCTGAGGCCTATAGTCCGTCCGGACGGTACCCGTATAAATGGTTTGTTGCGATAGAGACCCCGATTTCTTTTTATAGACCAGTTCGAGGTTGGGCTTTAGGAGAAGAGCGTCTGCAAGCGGGGATTGTATTTTTGCCGGAACGGGTTGCTCATTGGAGAGGAGTTAAGTATGATATGAAGAAAGGGCGTGAGGTAGAGGAATGGAATCTCGTGGAGAGAAACAATCTGAAAGGTGATCTTGAAATGATTTTTAAATCGGTGAATTGTAATGTAATTCCGATGTTCAGTGGAAATACTTTTTTTATGAAGTCTAATGAATTCCCCGCAATACATGAGGTGATTAAAACATTGGGGGTGCCTATAGATAAATTGAATATTGCTTTACAAGCCCCGGAGAAAATAAATGACGTGTTGGATTATTTACAGGACCATAGTTTAGAGCAAGCATTTACAGATAAAAATGTTTCTCCGAAATTGTTGGGAGAGATTATCGAATGGAAAACGATAGAATTGAAAGAGTATTTGAAACATGAATTGTCGGAAGATAAGTTATATGATTTCTATAATCGTTTTTTTCAGGAACATTTATTTGAAACGATAGATATAGATCAATTCTGTGAGGGATACATGGATTGGTTTGGACGGGACTTGAAGGCGAAATTAAAAACATGGTACTCTAGAGATCGTTTGCCCGTGTTATTGTTAGAGGATGTTGTGTTGTCGAAATTACATGAAAGTGAAGAAAACGTTAGAGGATATGGACCGGCGTTTGCCCGGTTTAAAGTGTATAATCCCGGAGATTTGGAAGGTTTGGTTATTGTTCCCGGGGCGAAAATACAAGGAAAGAGAGTGAATAGTTTTTTAATTCAGGGGCATGAGTGTAAGGAAATACGACTAAAAATGGATTATCCGGGTCTTGCCATTCACTTCTCGTTGACCCAAAATGTTCCCCCGGGAAGATTGGTGCTAGTTGATGAAGTGCAGCCGTTGGAAGGTGATACCTTGACAGGAATATTTTCGGCAGATTCAACCGTATTCTTTCCTCGTCCCGGAGAAATTATCGTGGATAATAGGGGTAAAGGTTTTAAACTAATAGAGCCTCAAGGGGAGAAATTATTCACATTATTACGGGGTGGACTAAAGTCTTGGGATCGTACGAAACGAAATTACGATCGCTGGGTGGAAATGATAGATAATCGCTTTTATGGAGCGGTGGTTCATGATGCTTATTGCAAAAGTGTTGGTGAGGGAAGATATAAAGCCGAGTGGACAACTCAAATTTCGGAAGCTGGAGAATACGAGGTGTATTTTTATAATGGCGATTTTTTTAAGATGGGTTTACCTTTTCAGGCAAGAAAGAAAGGAGCTTGTATATACTATACGGTACATGATTCATCGGGGGATCATGAAATCCGAGTTGAACCGGCAGAAGAATCTATAGGCTGGGTTTCTTTAGGGAAGTATTATTTTGAAAAAGGCGAGGCAAAGGTAGTATTGGATGATCGAGGAGAAATGGAAGAGGTTGGAGAGCAGATTGAAAGAGGAATGCGAGTAATGCAGAATAAACAAATGATCGTGGCGGATGCCGTGAAATGGGTAAAAAGATAAAACATTAGCTTTCCAATGTTTTAAAAAGTAATTACAGTTGATGTTGGATAAGGAATAAAGGGCTGATGTGTGGCTCTTTGATATATGTTTTATTTAAATTTTGAAGTTATGAAAAGGAAATTATTGAAGTCGATTGCCTTATTATTATTTATGGGCATGAGTGGTGTATTTTGCGTAAATTCTGTTTATGCGAGTTTTTGGGATGATTATGAGTTTATTAATTGCCCGTATGGAATGGTGTATGATCCTGTAATAGACGCATGTCGGACGCCGTCATTAGCGGATACGGAAAAGTATGTATGTGTGGTAAAAACGAGGGTGTTGGGAATGGACGTTTTGGTATTTGCTTGCGTACCAGAGAGTAAAGAGCCTAATTGTGAGGCTTCTTATAAGGGTACGTCAATATGGTGTAGGAAAGCTAAAATCGAGGTGAATAAGATTTAAATAGTAACTTGGGGAGGAGGAATTGATTCTTTCTTTCCTCCCCCAAAAAACAAAATTATGAAACAATTATTATTTCTTTGTTTTTGTGTACTGGTACTTTCATGTAAAGAGGAAAAGATTGCTGTGATTAATTTCAACTTGGAAGATTTTCCCGAAACGGTATATTGTAAAGTAGATTCGATTTCAATAGAATCTCCAACATCTATCTATTTTAACTTGATAAGGGATTCTTTGGTCGTTGTGACTTGTAATGGAGATGACGGGCATTTTATTGAAGTTCATAATTTGAATGATAAAAATGATATAATAAAATGTTTCTCAGAAAGTATTAAAACGGGAGGTTTTATAGATGCACGGGCTGTTTTTGATGATATGATTAATCCTAGTTCTTTTAGGATTATAGATATGATAGATAATTGTTTTGCGGAAATAGACATAGACACGTTATTGAAGTATCGGGAAGCATTTCGAGCAAAAAAGATTTTTTTACCGGGAGTAGCTAGTGTTTTTGATATATGTATATATGATAAAGAAAATTTTATAGGTCAGAATATTTATTATTCCCACAATAAAGAATACGATAATAGAGAAAAGCGTTTTTTATTGATAAAAAGAGGCGAGTATGATATTCGGAAAGATACATATAATTATTCTTCGAAGTATAAATATTGGGTTACGAATACCAATCGAGTGGTGATGTTTGGTAATGAGGTCCACAATCGTTTGTGGTGTGCCTCCTCCTATATAGATCAAATTGATGTTTATTCAAAAGATGCTCTTCAATTATTGTATTCATTTCGAGGACCACGGCATTACGATGTGGAATATGTATGTAGCGATGTAGGGCAGGATCTTCCTGTTGTTGGAATTTATGGAGACCATTATGCATACAAATCGGCTGTTACTACAGATTCTTGTGTTTATTTGTTATTGGGGAATAGAACTTACCAAGGGGGGGAACATGTACCTGATACAATTCCCGAGAAAAGTGAGGTGTACAAATTTGACTGGAACGGTAAGCCTTTGAAAAGATACATTTTAGATCGATATGCTTATAAAATGACCATGGACAGTAAAGGGGAGTATTTTTATTGTACTGCTGATAAAATTCATTCTGAACAGTCAAAACTAATCAGGTATAAATTATGAGGAGTGTATTGTGGATAATCGTGATATTTTTTGCTTGTATTTATGCTTGTAAAGAAGAGAAAGTGAAACAAGAATACAAACAATTACGACTGGGGGAGTTCGCTTCCATCATAAAGAAAGATTCAAATGATTTAAAGCTTGTTTCTGTTGTTGATGGAAGCTGTTCTATTTGTATTGTAAATTTTTTGGAGCTCAACGAGAACTTATTAAAGTATAAGAAGAAATGGGACTTACCCGTGTATTATATCGTGATGACAGGAGATACTCTTATCTTTCACGTGAACTTAAAAAAATTTAATCCGGAACTGGCAGGGAAGATTATTCTTGATACTAATTATCGGATGCTTGACAGTAATTTTCTTTTTAAGCAGTCGAATATTGATCTATTCTTAATAGATAATGAAAATAATATTCATGCTTCAGGGAACCCGTTTAATGATAAAAGTATTTATCATCAATATACTAAAGAAATGAAGTGATGAAAGGTAAATTCGTAAAAATCATTATTGGAACAAGTTTTTGCTTTATTATAGTAGGGATTGTTTGCCAGTGTTTAAAGCGACAAATAAGTTCCCGAATAATGAATGTTACTTTGATGGATAGTTTAATCAATACAGATGCTGATGTTATATTGCTTACGATTGGACATAGGGAATGTAAAGTGTGTCAGAAATTGAAATTTAATAGAAAGATGGGCAAGGTTCGGGTGACTCAGGAATATTTTGATATAACTTCAGATATAAATAATAAATTATTGGGGCAAGTCCTTTCGACAAAGGGGTTTCCTTCGACATACGTGTTTAATAAAGATTTGCAACTACAAGGGATTGTTACAGGAATGATTCATCGGGAAACACGACTTCTTACCGTGTGTGAATCTCCAAATTCTGTTTTTGACCTTTCTATAGCTAATATTAATAAATCGGATTTACCTAGTGTGTTAGCATATGCTTTTAAAGCTCTATTAAGTTATTGGAATGGGGATATAGACACGACCGAGATTAACGCATTAAAATCCTTAACGAATGGGCCTTATTTTTTTAATAACTATTTACTTTTTCTAGTTTATAAGAGCAAGAATGATTATGAAAAAATGCTGTTTTATAAAAAGCAAGCGTTGCAATATACATCTTCGACAGATAAAATAATCTATGAAGATTTACTTCGTCAATTAGAAAAGTAAGTCTTTATAAATAAAAACTACTAATAACAAACTTATGAAAAAGAGATCTGTTATGAATATAAAAAGAATTATGATGGTTGCCCGTTATGAGGCGAAATTGTTACGAAGGAGCTGGGTGTTCCTTATTTTTGCCATTCTAGGAGTGGTGGGAGTGGCATGTTTTCAATTTTTGATTGGAGATATTGAGGTTACCGAGGAATATAGTTGGAGTGCTGGTCCATACTTGTGGTATTTGAGAGCATTACCTTCATGTACTCCTTATATGAATGCTTATCTTTTTAATTTTCTGCAAGCATTATTGATTGTATTTTTTGTGGTGGAATTGGAAAAGCGCTCTCGGTTGACAACAATGGAACCGTTGTGGACAAGACCATCCACGAATGGAGAATTGATGTGGGGGCGAGCTTTGGGAATAGGAGGAACGATTATCTTGTTGAATATCATTTCGGTGTTAGTAACAATGACGTTACATCTATTGATTAGACCGTGGGCTTTTGATGCTAGTATGTATTTATTTTATTTTTTAACATTGACAATCCCTTCCTTGGTCTTTTTTTTAGGTATTTCTATGTTTGTAAGCTATTGGATTCGTTCACAAGGGATAGCTGTGTTGATGTTATTGGCTTTAATTGCAATCATGATTGGAAGTGAGGGATGGTTACACGGGCTAATGGATCCGTTGGCAAAAACGATTCCCGCGGTATTTTCACCGGAAGTCGGGTTGGTGAATATGAACTTATTTTTATTACAAAGGCTCGTGTTTTTAAGTTTGGGTGCGGCTCTATTGGTTTATTCCGTCTTTTACGTGGAACGTTTGACAGGGAAATCGGAAAAGAAGAATGTATTGTTTTTGATCGGTACGATGGGTTTGGGCATAGCGATATTTGCTGGTGTTAGTTATGAAGGGTATTTTATCCGGGGGACAAAACAGCGAGAGATGTATAGGCAGGCCTATATCCGGCATGATGATAAGATGAAGGTGCATGTTTTGGAACATGATATTTCTTTTAAAGAGTGCGTGGGGAGTATGGAGGCCTCTAGCCAGATGAAAATTTATAATAATACGGGGCGGGAACTGCCGTCAATAGTGATGTATTTAAATCCCTCTTTAATGATTACTCGTTTGACGTGCGAGGGGAAAGAGGCGCAATACAAGCGGGATGAACAGGTGATTGAAATAAGCCGGACGATACAACCGGATGATACATTAAATATCATGATGGAGTATGAAGGAGGTATTGATGAGCGGGTTTGTTATTTGGATTTGTCGGATAAAGAGTATTACGATACGAAGGCGAATAGTGTCAGTATCTATCGGTTTGGGAACAAACAGGCTTTCGTGGGAGAAAATGTAACGTTGTTACAACCCGAGTGTTTGTGGTATCCTCAAAGTGTGGCTCCCGTGAACTTGTCTTCATTATATGATCGTCAGGTTGATTTTACCCGTTATTCGTTGACCGTGGATCACGCGATAGGAAGATCGGCTGTTTCTCAAGGGATTCCTGAACGGATGAATGGGCAGACGTTGTTTCGGCATAAACATGCTTTGCAAGGAATCAGTTTATCTATAGCCGAGTATGAAAACCGTTCGATAGAAGTAGATGGGATGCGGTACGATATTTTCTTTTTTAAAGAGAGTGCTCCTCTGCTTCAAGCTTTTGCTGCTCCTGAAAACGTGATTAAAACCGTGATAAGAGATATTAAATTTATGACGGAATCTTCGTATTGTCAGATGGATGCCGAATACAAGAAAAAAGCACAGGAAGTCTGGAGAAAAAAGGGGGAGATTGATGGAGAGAATCCTGAGATCTACAGTCCGTTAGGGCGTTATCCGTATGAGTGGTTTATTATTACGGAAACGCCGGTTTCTTACGCGAGATTTCCCAGGGGATGGGCGTTAGGAGATGAATATTTACAAGCCGGGATGGTCCTGTTGAAAGAGCGAATGGCGAATTTTCCTTTTTTGAATATAGGTCAACCCAATGGTGGAGAATGGGATGCTGTAGCAACAAATAACTTAATTCAAGACTACAGGATGATTTTTAGATCAGAATTATGTGATATAGCCCCGTTGTTTAGTGGAAATACCTTTTTTATGACTTCGGAGGAATTTCCTGCGATACATGAGGTGGTCAGAATACTAGGAGTACCCATTGATTTTTCAAGTGTAGCGCTGCAGGCTCCGGAAAGAGTGAGTGATGTGATGAATTACTTGCAGAATCATAGTTTAGAGCAGGCATTTGCGGATAAGCATATTTCTCCTAAGTTATTGAAAGAGGTTATAGAATGGAAAACCTATGAATTGAGGGAACGTTTAAAATATGAACAGTCTGAAGAGAAGTTTATTCATTTTTACAAGCATTTCTTGGAAAAACATTTATTTGAAACAATAGATATCAATCTGTTTTGCGAGGAATATGGGAAAGAGTTCGGGATGAACTTGAAAGAACGATTAGGAATATGGTATGAAAATGATCATTTACCCGTGTTATTATTGGGTGATTTCGTGTTAACGGAATTACCGGAAGAGGATAATGAAAGTAGAAGGACTAAACCATCGTTTGCTCGATTTAAGGTGTATAATCCCGGAGATTTGGAAAGTATTCTGATCGCTCATGGAGCTAAAATAAAAGGAGAGAAAACCTCTCGTTTTTTAATTCGTGGACATGAATGCAAGGAGATTCGCGTTAAGATGGATTATCCCGGTTTAATGATAACTTATCCTTTGGCGCAAAACTTACCTATGGGAAGATGGGTCCTTAGTGATGAAATGCGTCCCTTTGATGGCGATACATTAACGGGCGTATTCACGGCAGATTCTTCCGTGTTTCAACCTCGACCCGGTGAAATTATCGTGGATAATCAAGATCCCGGATTTAAATTGATTGAACCTCAGGGGGAGAAATTGTTTAATATACTCCGGGGAGGAACGAAATCTTGGAAACCGGTAAAAAGTAATTTTGAACGTTGGACTCAAATGGTCGATAATCGTTTTTATGGTAAGATTGTGCATGATGCGTATTGTAAAGGAGTGGGGACGGGGAAATATAAAGCAGAATGGACGGCTCAAATACCCGAGGAAGGGACCTACGAAGTATTCTTTTATAATGGAGAGTTTTTTAAAATGGGCTTATCGTTGCAAGCAAGGAAAAAGGGTGGAGTACGATACTATACGGTTTATGATCGAGAAGAGGGAACGGAAGTACAAGTTGAACCGGCTGAAGTTCCAATAGGTTGGGTTTCCTTGGGCAAATATCATTTTGAGAAAGGGGAAGCCAAGGTCGTTTTGGATGATAGGGGGGAGACTATAAAGGAGGGTGAAAAGACGTCTGTGACGGTGAATGAAATGGTGATTACAGGTATGTATAAGCAAGCTATCGTGGCGGATGCTGTGAAATGGGTAAAGAGAGGGCGTTAGATGTTTTGAAGATTATCTCCACGTTGTTTTCGGTTAAAAATGACGTTGTAGTATAGATGGAGGTCTGTCTATTTCGCAATGCCTTTAAACATTTATAAAAAATTAGGCTAGAAAGGAGGGTAAACATATTATTATTTCGTAATTTTGATGCTGATGTATGAATTGAAGTTATGATGAGGAGGATCGTGGCACTATTTTTTTTCTTGGGCGTGTGTGTTCTAGGGTTTGCTGAAAATACACGGAGCAAGGAGTATATATTGGTGCTTAACTCGATTAATTTCAATGAGGCTTGGGCGAACAATCTATACCAAGATATTCGGGACGAATTCTCGTCTCCGGGGTTTCATGTTGAGGCTGAAGAGTTGTCTCTTCCGATGATGACGATGATCGAGGAGGTGGAAGAAAAAAGGGAATATTTATTGTCTCGATATGTAAAGCCGCCTAAAGTGGTCGTTTTTATCGGGGATCCGGCATGGCTTGTGTGTCAGCCGTTATTTGACAAGGAATGGAAAGATATACCTGCTGTTATTTGCTATTCCAGGGATTCAATGCCGAGAAGTTTGGAAAATTTTATCAATAAGGATTTTTTAGGGAAAGGGAAATTCGTGTCAACGGAGGTGGCTACGGCGAGATATAATTTGACCGTGGTAAAACATCCCTTTTATGTTAGAAATACAGTTGATTTGATTAGGAGATTACAACCTGAAGTGAAGAAAATAGCTTTTATTTCGGATGATCGTTATATTAGTGCGATGGTTCGGGAGGAAGTTCGTGGCGTATTGCAGAAGGATTTCCCCGAGTTGGAATTGGATTTGTTGACATCAACAGATATGTCCACGGAGAAATTGTTGGATACATTGATGGAATATAGCAGGGAAGTGGGTATTATTTATAATTCTTGGTTTTTAGGTAAAAGGCAATCCGAGAGTCATTACTTATCAGATAATCTTCAGAAGATTATATATGGTTTTGTAGATTCGCCCGTGTTTACTTTAACGGAAATGGATATTGAAACTGGAGCTTTTGCCGGGGGATATTTCATTTCTGCAGAGAATTTCGGAAAGGTGACGATCCAAACGATACGACAAATTTTAGACGGAGTGCCAGCTCGGGATGTGGAAAGAAAGATCGGGGGAAAGCCGAAAATTTATTTGAATTATCATCATTTACAACATCATGGTGTAGATCCTAACAGCATCACGGGAAATGTCGTGTTTTATCAGGTTCCACCTAATTTTTATCAACTCTACAAAGAGTATATTATTATCAGCTTGGCGTTTATTATTTTGTTGGGAGCGATCGGATTGATGCGTTTTCATGTCATGCGCCAGAGGCGTCTGCAGCGTCAACGGGAATTTCAGTTACTTTCACAATATAGAAAGTTGGTTGATAATATGCCTGTGATCTATATTCGTAAGCAATTGATCTTTGATGAAGGCGGGAATGTTGTTGATTTCATATTTTGTGATGTTAACAATCTTTTCGAGGAAGTTTTCCATTGTACTCGAAATCGAGTTGTCGGGAAACGGTTGAGTGAGGCCGATGTGGATAACCAGCTTCTGGACTATATGATGGATAAAGAATCCGGGCGCATTACCTCTTTTGTTTTTCCTGGAGAAAATAATAAAATTCGTTATTACGATAAATTATCTTTTCCGAGTTCAGAGAAGAATTTTATGGATGTCTTCTTTATCGATCGGACAGAAGAGTATCTGGTTTCGTTGAAAATGAAGGAACATCAAGTTTCCTTGGAGGCGTTGAATCGAAGGTATGAATTGGTACTGGGAGCGACACGCCTTATCCCGTGGACGTGGAATTTGTTGAACAAGGAGATTAGTTATGATATTACATATGTGACTCATGGACATTGTAAGACGAAGGATTCAAGAATAATGACTGAAAAAGAAGGGGTTATGATCGTTCATCAAGATGATCGGGTTCGTATGCATAATGCTTATTTGGACTTGTATTATGGCCGGGTTAATATTATTCGGGAAGAACATCGATCTTTGTTTGGGGACGGTACGGACGAGTATGTTTGGTTCGAGAGTTTCGTGACCGTGGGTGATAGGGATGGAGAAGGGCATCCCACGTTGCTGGTCGGGGGTTCTTTATTGATTGATGAACGCAAGAAGATGGAGGGGGAATTGTTGAAAGCGAAAGAGGCGGCGGAAATTTCGAATCATTTGAAGTCGGCTTTCCTTGCTAATATGAGTCACGAGATTCGGACCCCGTTGAATGCGATTGTCGGTTTTTCTAACGTGTTGGCTTACACGGAGGATGAGAACGAGCGACAGGAGTATATCAAGATTATAGAGAATAATAACACGTTGTTGTTGCAATTGATTGGTGATATTTTGGATTTGTCAAAAATCGAGGCTGGTGTTTTTGAGTTCGTTTATTCCAAGGTAAACCTGAATGTATTGTTGATGGAGGTTATTCGGGCGGCTCGCTTGCGATTAAAAGATGATTCGGTTGCTGTGGAGTTCGTGGAGTGTTTACCTGAGTGTGTGATCTATTCCGATGTAAATCGTTTGATGCAGGTAATGAATAATCTGATCACGAATGCCATAAAATTTACAGCCAAGGGGAGTATTCGGGCTGGGTACAGGCTACAAAAGGATGAGTCGTTGTATTTCTATGTCTCGGACACGGGATGCGGTATTCCTGCGGACAAGCTAAAAGAGGTGTTCGGGCGATTTGTGAAATTGAACTCTTTCCAACAGGGTACAGGATTGGGACTTTCCATCTGTGAGAGTATCGTGACCCGGTTAGGGGGACAGATTGGGGTAATCTCAGAAGTGGGGCAAGGATCAACCTTCTGGTTTACCTTGCCTAAATCTTCATGGCAACAAGCGGATTAATTCATAGTTTAAATTTGAAAAGGTTGTTGAATGATTCGCTCATGGAGGGTGCGTGAAGATGAAATCCTTTTACGTTTCCTATGGTATGGATGTGGGGTGTCGTTGTCTTCAAATGTTCGTCCACGATGATGGCTCCTCTTTCGTTGACTTCGACGTTGGCAGTTTTTAGATTCTATTCAAAAAACTCCTCCGTCAGGGAGTTCATAAAATGACTTTTGCTATACTCGTAAATCAGTTGATAATCAACACTCTTTCTCTCTCTCCCCCCCGACACAGGGGGGAGAGAGAAAGAGTAGTTGTTTTATGAAGGCAGACAAAAAGAAAAGATGTCTGTATCCAGTTGTTTTTGGATAGCATCTTGTAACAGTAAATATTTTTGTTCT
>DYVS01000158.1:0-7761 GCA_020743075.1 Butyricimonas virosa
AGTGAAATCTTCCGGTGTACCAGTGATTCGTCTTTGTCCGGAAGAGGCTCAGACGTTAAAGATGTCGGAATTGTTCACCGGTTACCGGGTAATGTCGTTAAAGGGGTGTTCTTACACGTGGGTGAAAAATATTTTAGAACTGGATGACCGATTTATTGCTTTGTTTGAGATAAGCCTTGGTAATAATTATATTGCAGAGTTTGATAAATCTGGTAATTTTAAACGAAAGATCGGAAGTAATGATGATTGTGACAAGTATCATTATGTTTATGATATATTTTTAGAACCGAACGGGACACTTGGAGCTTACGCTTCTTCAAATCCAGAGTACTTAAATTATTCGCTGGAAGGGAAATTGAATTATCACCGAGCAATAAAAAATACAACTGGAGCTTGGGATTGGAATTTTGGTTTCGAAGGTCGTGTGGGTGATGACCTGTATTTGTGGAGTCTGTTTTATCGACAAGGTAAAGACTATTCTGAAAGTTATAAGTTAAAGGTCATGACGATTGACGGTCATGTAGTTCGGCAATTTTTCCCCTTGAAGGGATTGAAAAACAGTGATAAAGGTTCTTTTTATCGTTATCGGGATACGATCAAATTGTATAATGTTTATGACAGTTATATTTATTCCGTGGAAGGGGATCAAATAAGACCAAGTTATTATGTTGATAAGGGCCAACATTCAGTTCTTCTTGATTTTGAATTGTGGTTTAAAGACGAAGAAAAAGCGAATCGAGAAGCAGGAGTGCATCATATAACGGTAAACGAAAATCGAAAATATGTAATGGGAAGTTATTTTTTTAAAGAACGGTATTATTATTTTGTTCATGATAAGTCAAATGGAAAGACTGACAATTATGTTTCGATAGATGATGATATTTTGTTCTCTTTGTCTTTCCCGATTAAATATTTCCCGTCAGTTTATTTTGATAGTTGGAACAATTTTGATGATCACTATATCTATTTTTATTATCGTCCGCAGGCTTTTATCCGAAAGGTTGATCGTTTGAAAGAACATTTGTCACCTTCGGGATGGGATGAATTTTGTCGGAAACATCCGGATATCATCAAGATATATCGAGAGAATGATAGAGATGCTTTTGTTATTATCAGTTACAAGTTTCGATAGTTTGTAACGTTGTTATTAAAAATTGCAATTATGGATGTCAGTTATATTAAATTAATGGCGAAGTACGAGGCGATACAATTTCGCCGAGGGTGGATATTCAAGTTATTCGTGTTGATTGTTGTGGGGATTAATGTATCACAACTGTTTATTCAGGGTAATTTTGTAAGAAACGAGTGGTATTGGATGGCTTTACCTTCATCTTTTCCCTATTTTCAGGCCTTGTGTTTTAACATGGTACAGGTGTTGTTCGTGATTTTTGCGGTGCATGAGGTCTTGAGTCGGGAAAAACGGGATACGGAAGCAGCCTTGTTGGTTCATCCGATAAGTAATATGGAGCGAAATTTTGGACAGGTGTTGGGAATCGCAAAGGTGGTACTCTTGACCTGTTTGGTCTCTATGGTATTCTCGATGTTGGTGAATCTTTTTGCGAGTGATTCTCCTTTTTCTCTCTGGATATATATTTTTTATTTTGTAACGTTAGTGTTGCCCGGTTTCGTATTATCGGTGGGAATGGCAATGTCGCTTTTGGTATGGGGGAAAAATCGGGTGATGGTATCTCTAGTTTTAATATTTGTCCTCGGTGTTGTCGGGTTGTATTTGTATGATATAGGCAACGGTTTTTTTGATATTACGACACGTGCCCTTCCCAATATGTTTTCGGATGTGACAGGGCACGTGAATCTGTGGTGTTATCTTTTGCAACGCTTGGCGTGGTTGTTGGGAGGAACTGGTTTGCTGTTTTGGGCGATTGGTTTTTCAAATCGTTTACCGAATTGTTTCAAGTCGGTGAAAAACACGAGGATGGTGGGGATTATTTGTATCGTTTTTTGGGCTTGTACGGGAGTTTTATATTTTTTACTGCATATTTGTGAGATAGATGTGCGGAAAGAATATGTTCGAACATTCGAGCGGTACATTGGAGAACCGACGGGAGATTTGGAATCGTTGTCTTTGGTTTTTCGGCAATCGGGGGATTATTTTACAGGAGATTGTGAGTTGATATTGAAAAATGCGACGGGAGAAAAGATGAACCGTTTGTTGTTGTTGTTAAATCCGGATTTGGCTGTGAAACGAGTAATAGTTAGGGGACAGGAAATTCCTTTCGTTCGAGATCATCAAGTGTTGAACGTGGATATGCCGCTTGATGTGAAGGATAGTGTAAAATTACGTGTGGAGTATACCGGAAAGATAGACGGTCGTATCTGTTACTTGGATATTCCGGATGAAGAGTATTACCAGACTTCCGGAAATATCGGATTTTTCCGGCTGGGAAAACAAAATGCTTTTTTGGGAAAGAAACAAACCTTGTTGATTCCGGAGTGTTTGTGGTATCCGGTAACGTGTTCGCCGGTAAATCCTGTAATACCTTGGGATACTCGGAAGAACTTTACCCGTTACACGTTGTCCGTGGTGGGAGAAACAGATCGAACGGTCATTTCACAAGGAGTCCAGACACGACATGGGGATACGTTGCGATTCACGAATGAAGAGCGTTTGACGGGTATCACGCTTTGTGCTGGAGATTATGAAAAGAAGTCTGTTATGGTAGATTCCGTGTTGTATTCGTTGTATTATTTTCGTGGACATGATTTTTTCTCGGAAGATTTTGATGAGCCGGATTTTGATATTGTTGAAATATTGAAGACAAGTGGGACGTCTTTACATAAAAATGGAACGGGATATTTTTTT
Source organism: Butyricimonas virosa (assembly GCA_020743075.1). Classification (GTDB taxonomy): domain Bacteria; phylum Bacteroidota; class Bacteroidia; order Bacteroidales; family Marinifilaceae; genus Butyricimonas; species Butyricimonas virosa_A. The sequence continues at coordinate 2,822 of DYVS01000158.1, forward strand.
AAACGATTGACATTGGTAGAAACGCCTCTACCTTTCGCATCGTATTTTCGTAAGCAGAAAGGTGGAAGTGACCGAGTTCAGCCGGAATTGCTTTTACTGCCGGAATATGCAGTTACGATGGTTTCATCGAATTTTAAAAAAGCAATAAAGGCAGGAATGGATCTGAAAAATGTATTGTGGAGGTGGGCGGGAGGTAATTTTTACAATCCTTTACTCTCTTTTCGACGTACCAGTTTTAAGCCGGGGAAGATGCAATTATCAGAAGATTTCAGTGAAATGGAAGAAACGGAAAATCCTCTTTACATTTTTCCGTTATCAACTTATTATGTGCAGAATGTTCGTTCGGAAAAATATCCTTTGATGGATATTTTTTTTAGTATTTTTTTTAATTCCCCTTGGGAAAGTTTAGAAGATCGAATATCATATCAAATTTTTAATCAATATGTAGAAATGTCTGCATTGGATTATTTCTCATCAGGGAACTTGGAAAATGCTGCAAGAGATTGTGATTTATCGTTTGAGTTGTTGGAACAAATGGTGAAGTTAAAGTGTACTTATCTGCGTAAAAGGATCACGATGCAAGTACCGGAGGAAAAATTCAAACGATTTTTGGAGCAGGTGGCTTCCTTTAGTTGTTTTCGAGAACTTCCTCTTGATGAATTTGAGACGATGTTTCGGGATTCTTTAGGGGTAGATTTTGAGCCTTTTCTCAGAGAAATATACACGGCAAAGGGATTACCTGTTTTTGAAGTAAGGGATGCAAAGATGAGAAAAATAGAGACTAACGAGTATTCCGGATTCCAGATTTCCTGTAAAGTGTTGAATTCTGGAGAGACGGACGGGATATTTTCTTTTGGAGGATTATTAGGATATATGCCTAGAGAAGAGGTGCTGAAGGATTATTATCTTCCTGCGGGAAAAGCGCTGGAAATATGGTTGCCGTGTGATAAGAGGCCATTGTATGTAGGCTATTGTACGAATATATCCGGGAACAGACCAATGGATATTTTGGTGAATTGTAGTGTCGAAAATGAGATTGTTACTGAATGTGCAGGTGGCGAACGGGAAATTGATTCGATGTATTTTAGAAAATCGGGAAATGATGAAATCGTGGTAGATGATCAGGATCCGGGATTCTCGTTAGTGGACGCTTCTTCTCGAAACAAGATTTATGCATTTCTCCATAGAGACCAAGAGAAGAAAAAATATGAAAAACCAATCTCGGCTCCCGGAACGTGGCGTCTTGTTTATAATAAAGTTTTTTATGGGGAACCGGAATGTACCGCCTATTACAAGATTTGTGGGACCGGGGAATCCAAGGCGGTCTGGCGGGCAAATCTTCCCGAAAACGGATTATACGAGGTGTTCGTGGCTAATCAGAGTGACTATGCTGCATCTTCTATATTTGCGTTAATAACGGGAGTGCATTCTTTGCCCCGGGTGTATCAATATTATACGTTGTATCATGCAGAAGGAGTGGAAGAGATTCAACAGAAGATGGACCCCCGGAGGAATGTGGAATGGCTTTCCTTAGGAAATTTCCGTTTTAATGAGGGAGAAGCAAAGTTAGAGTTGTCGGATAAAGGCGTTGAAGGCCAGCGTGTTTTTGCAGATGCAGTGAAGTGGGTTCGAATAGGAGAATAATTTTTTAATTTTGTCTTTCACCCAGACAAGAGGGTGAATTGTAATAAGTGTAGATTTGCTCTTGATATTTGTGAAGAAAGCCGTAAATTAAGAGCGAGGGTAACGAGTTGAAAGTGTAAATAAACGTTCCTTTAATGATATTTTTATTTAAAGATAAATAATCTTTTCTTGAATTGAGTATATCTCTTGTTGTCAGTTAAATAACGATATTCCATTTCTTTTATTAGCTTCCATTTTATTCTCTTATTAATCGAAGGAATAATGAGAGATTTAACGTATTATTTGCATATACCTTATTTGATCGTAAAGGATTTGCGTGGAGAGCTTTCCGAGGAAGAACGGTTAACTTTGGAGCAATGGTTGGACGAGAGGGAAGATAATAGACAATTGTTCGAAAGGATTCACCATCAGAAAGATACTAGGCAGCGAGATCGGATAATCAAGAAGTTGCATAAGAAATCTGCCTGGCAACGAGTGGATAGGGCAACCGGGGGAAAGAGGTTGTGGATCACGTATGGTATCCGATATGCTGCTGCTGTTGTGTTTGTTATTTCCAGTATTTTCTTCGTGATATATTTATTTCCGGAAAAATCTTTCCGGGAAATATCTTTGCATTCAGAGATCGGAATAAATCCGGGTAGTATAAAGGCCGAATTAATTCTGGCAGACGGACAACATCTGCCTCTTGACGGGAAAGAGGGGAATTCGATATTATCGGATCAGGATGGAGTGACGATCAGGAAGGAGAATGAAGGGATTCGTTACGAGAGTAAAGATGCGGATGGGGAAATAGCGTATCACGAGTTGAGAGTTCCAAGAGGAGGAGAATTTCCTCTCGTGTTGGAGGATGGAACGGAAGTGTATTTCAATTCGGAGACAAAATTTCGTTATCCCGTGAAGTTTGGAGAGTCCGAGCGTAGGGTTTTTCTTGAAGGAGAGGCTTATTTTAAGGTAAAGCGAGATGAGAACAGGCCTTTTAGCGTGGAGATGGGAGGGAACCGGATAGAGGTACTCGGAACAGAGTTTAATGCTCGATTTTATCCGGATGAGGATAAACAAATGACCACGCTTGTTTCGGGAAAGGTCAAGTTTATTTCAGGGAAAGATGAGAGTTTGGAACTCTCTCCCGGTGAACAGGCAATTCTTACGAGTAAGGGGAAGTTAATCAGGAAAAGCGTGGATGTTAATTTATATACAGCTTGGAAAGATGGGAATTTTGTATTTCGTAAACAGCGGTTGGAGGAGGTGTTGAACACGTTAGCCCGTTGGTATGACGTGAATGTTTTTTATGAAGATGTATCACGGAAAGAAGTCGAGTTTACGGGAAATATCAAACGATTTGAGCGCTTTGAGGAGATTCTTTATCTTTTACGAATGACGGGAGATACGGATTTTGAGGTAAAAGGGAAAAATATTTTCGTGAGATGTAAATAAAAAAGGACAAGGTATTAGCACTACCTCGTCCTTGGAATCCGGTTGAACCGGAATTGTTATACTTTAAAACTTTACAAATGTATGAAAAAAACAGGTAGTTGTGTCCATCTTCGGATAAGATGGCTGTTAAAAATGTTGTTAACAATGAGATTGCTAGCATTTTTTCTACTTCTAAGTGTTGTGCCGGTTTCGGCTTCGGTGTTCGGGCAATATGCCAAGGTGTCCTTGCAGGTGGAGAAGGCGTCATTAGAAAAGGTGATGGATATTCTGGAGAAATCCACGGATTATCGGTTTGTATACCAGAATAGTCAGGTGGAAGCCGTGCGTGATCTGACACTGAATTTCAAAGATTCGGATATCCGGGATGTGATGAAGGAGTGTCTGAAAGGATCAAGGTTGACATTTAACGTGGTGGGAATGAATGTCGTGATTGTTCCGTTAGGAGAAAAGCAACCCGTACAACAGGACGTGAAGAAAGAGAAACAGGTAAAAGGACGGGTTACGGATAAGGAGGGACTGCCTTTGCCTGGGGTTTCTGTAATGATTGACAGTACCACGATGGGAGTGGTGACGGATGTTGATGGAAATTACGTGTTAACTTATCCGGAAATGAATAATGTGCGTTTACGTTTCTCTTTTGTAGGAATGCAGACTAAATATGTGACTGTTGGTAATAACACGGTTATTAACGTGATTTTGGAAGAGGAGGTGAACCGTTTGGATGAGGTTGTAGCAGTCGGTTATGGAACTACGAAAGCAAAAGATATGACTGGAGCTGTTTCTCGGCTTGGGAAAAAGGAGATTGAGACGGCCCCGATGGGTGCTTCCATCCAGTCGATGTTACAGGGACGGGCCCCGGGAGTAAACGTGATGATCAGTTCGGCTTCCCCGACTTCTCCCGTGTCGGTGATTATCCGGGGATCATCATCTTTATCAGGAGATTCGCAACCGTTGTGGGTGATTGACGGGGTACCAGAGTATTCTGCCGGAACATCGGGGAATATTTCTAACACGTTGTATAATCTGAATCTGACAGATGTCGAGACGATAGATATTCTTAAAGATGCATCAGCGACAGCTATATACGGTTCAAGGGCTGCCAATGGAGTGGTCCTTGTGACAACAAAACGGGGTAAAAAAGGAATGAAGCCCACGTTGGAGTTCTCTGCTCGTTACGGGATTCAGACGATGAATGCGAATGATTTCGGAGTGTTGAATGCCGAGGAGTATATTGCTTTATCGAAGGCATCCGTACGGGCCAGTTTCTTTACAAGAGGAAGTTTGGATTATTTTACCCGTAAATATATAGATGAGACGAAATTTAATGCTAGTACAAATCACAGTCAGTTTGATTTGGAAACGCTTATAGACGATTATTTCTTGAAAGATGCTTATTATGATGGCGATACGGATTGGTGGGATTTGATGACGCATAATGCGGCGACACAAGAGTACAGTTTGGGTATCCGTGGAGGATCGAAAGAATCTTCTTATAGTGCCTCTTTCTTTTATAAAGATCAAAAAGGTATCGTGAAAGGCGGTAGTTCAAAATTGTTGGGTGGTAGTTTTAATTTTGATGCCTCTATTCGAGATGTTGTTCGTTTTAAATTGGGATTACGTGCCACTTCCCGTGTAACGGATGATAAAGATGATATGATCAGTACTATATTGGATATGCGTCCGGACTACCCGGCCTATACCGAGGATGGATCAATTAATATGATCAGTTATTACGTGGAGAATCCTCTTTTCACGTTAAAGAATACTAAGGAAGGAAAAGGAAAAGATTTTACAGGTTCATTAGGTTTGGAATGGGATATTATTCCCGGTCTTACTTTACGAACAAACGGAACTTTAAAGTA
>DYVS01000159.1:0-11673 GCA_020743075.1 Butyricimonas virosa
ACAGGCTGTGAACTTATAATTTCCAAAAATTTAAAAGCAATGCCTCAATGACAAAAACCTATATCGTAGCAGCAAAAAGAACAGCGATCGGCAAATTTTTAGGAACAACTCTTTCAATGACAGCAGCAGACTTGGGTGCCGCCGTAATAAAAAACATTATCGCGGAAACCGGAGTCAATCCCGCCAACATTGATGAAGTGATAGTCGGCAACGTACTATCCGCCGGACAGGGTCAAGGTGTAGCCCGTCAGGCATCCATCAAAGGAGGGATCCCACAAGAAGTTCCGGCTTACGGAATCAACATGATATGCGGGAGCGGTATGAAAGCCGTGCTCAATGGTGTAACCGCTATCAAATCGGGACTGGCGAACTTGATCATTGCAGGAGGAACCGAATCCATGTCCAATGCGGGCTATATCCTTCCGGCACGTGTACGTGACGGGCACAAGATGGGCGACGTGACAGTCGTGGACCATATGGTGTATGATGGTCTAACGGACGCCTTCGAGGGATACCACATGGGCATAACGGCTGAAAACATCGCGGAGAAATACGCGATCAGCCGGGAGGAACAGGATGAGTTTGCTATCGAATCGCAACAACGGGCTATTGCGGCTATCGATAACGGTAAATTCAAGTCAGAGATCGTGCCTATCGAGTACAAAGTGAAGAAAGAAACTCACGTGTTCGACACGGATGAATTCCCGAACCGAACGACCTCGCTGGAGAAATTATCAACCTTACGGCCCGCTTTCAAAAAAGAGGGTTCCGTCACGGCCGGTAACGCTTCGGGGATCAACGACGGGGCATCATTCGTACTGATCGCATCGGAAGAAGCTGTTAAACAATACAACTTGACTCCTCTGTGCGAGATCATTGGTGTCGGACAAGGCGGTGTAGATCCTGCCATCATGGGTATGGGCCCCGTGCCTGCCATTGCCAACGCACTCAAGAACGCCGGTATCAAACTATCCGATATCGACGTGATCGAGTTAAACGAGGCTTTCGCGGCACAATCGCTGGGAGTGATTCACGAACTCATGGCACAACACGGCGTTACGAGAGAATGGATAAATGAACGTACGAACATCAACGGTGGTGCAATAGCACTGGGGCATCCCATCGGGGCATCAGGAAACCGCATCGTTGTATCATTAGTACATGAAATGATAAACAATGAAGCAAAATTAGGTCTTGCTTCCCTCTGTATCGGAGGGGGCATGGGGACGGCAATAATTCTGAAGAAATGTTGATTTAGAATTACAATTAGCTTCGATCAATTAAAAAAACATTAATAATAATGGATTTCAGTCTATCAAAACAAGAGCAACTCTTCTTACAAATGATAAGAGAGTTTGCAGAAAAAGAGGTAAAACCTCTGGCGGCGGAAGTGGACGAATCAGAGAGATTCCCGATGGAAACCGTTCAAAAAATGGCAAAACTTGGTATTATGGGTATCCCGTTCCCGGTGGAACTCGGTGGAGCAGGTGGTAGCAATATCCTTTACACGATGGCGGTAGAGGAGTTATCCCGTGTATGTGCCACGACCGGCGTAATCGTGTCTGCACACACATCTTTGTGTTGTGCACCGATCATGGAACACGGAACCCCTGAACAAAAAGCCAAATATCTTCCGAAATTAGCTTCCGGCGAATGGATCGGAGCATTCGGTTTGACAGAACCGAACGCCGGAACCGATGCGTCTGCACAACAGACTATCGCGGTAAAAGAGGGAGATCATTACGTGCTGAACGGATCTAAAATCTTCATCACCAATGCCGGTTATGCACACGTGTATATCATCATGGCAATGACCGACAAATCCAAGGGAACAAAGGGTATTTCTGCATTCATCGTGGAAAAAGATTTCCCGGGCTTCTCCGTGGGTAAAAAAGAGAAAAAATTGGGTATCCGCGGTTCTGCAACCTGCGAGTTGATCATGGAAAACTGCATCGTTCCTGCTGAAAACCTGCTTGGCCAGGAGGGTAAGGGTTTCGGCATCGCCATGAAAACACTTGACGGCGGACGTATCGGTATCGCTTCCCAAGCTTTGGGGATAGCCCAGGGAGCCATGGATGAAACCGTGAAATACGTGAAAGAACGTAAACAATTCGGTAAAGCCATCGGACAGTTCCAAAACACCCAATTCCAATTGGCTGACTTGCAGACCAAAGTAGAAGCTGCCCGTTTGTTAGTAAGACAAGCTGCCTACAAGAAAGACCTGAAAGTGCCTTATTCTGCAGATGCAGCTATGGCTAAATTATTCGCGGCAGAAACAGCCATGGAAGTAACGACCAAAGCCGTACAATTCCACGGTGGTTACGGATACACCCGCGAATATCCGGTTGAAAGAATGATGAGAGATGCCAAGATTACTGAAATCTACGAGGGTACGTCAGAAGTTCAGAGAATGGTGATTGCAGCAAATTTATTAAAGTAAAAGACAGTTGACATGAAGATCGTTGTTTGTATTAAACAAGTTCCGGATACCACGGAAATCAAACTGGACCCCGTTACAGGAACCCTTATCAGAGACGGTGTACCCAGTATTATGAATCCCGATGACAAGGGAGGACTTGAATTTGCCCTTCAATTAAAAGATCAATATGGAGCACACGTAACCGTGATCACCATGGGACCTCCTCAAGCAGAAGCTATCTTGAGAGAAGCATACGCCATGGGAGTGGATCGTGCCATCCTGTTAAGTGACCGGAAATTCGGTGGAGCCGATACGCTGGCTACTTCTAACACCATTGCCGCAGCCTTGAGATCTCTGGAATTCGACCTAGTGATCACCGGACGTCAGGCTATCGACGGGGATACCGCACAGGTTGGCCCGCAGATCGCCGAACACCTGGATTTACCGCAAGTAACTTACGTGGAAAGCTTAACTTTCGACGGCAACAAGACTTTCACGGTGAAAAAATCCATGGAAGACGGTTACCAGATGGTACAGGTAGATACCCCGTGTATCTTCACCGCATTGGCTTCCGGAGTGAAACCCCGTTACATGTCCGTGAGAGGAATCGTTGAGGCTTACAACCACCCCATCGAAACCTGGACCTACAACGACATCACCGTGGATGACCAAAAGATCGGATTGAACGGATCACCGACCCGCGTATTCAAATCATTCACCAAGGGTGTAAAAGCTGCCGGACAAATCTACGAAGTAGACCCTGCAGAAGCTGTAGACATCATTATCGGCAAATTGAAAGAAAAATTTATTATCTAATGAAAGAGGATAGATTTAGAGTATTTCAATCTAAAATCTAAAATCATTAAATCTAAAATTAGAAGATGGATAAGGCACAATATAAAAACGTTTACGTCTTCGTTGAACAAAGAGAAGGCGTTATCCAAAACGTGGGTCTGGAATTGTTAGGCAAAGCCAGAGAATTAGCTGATGCTTTAAATGAAAAAGTATATGCCATGTTGTTGGGACACGACTTGACGACACAGGCTCAGGAATGTATTGCTTACGGAGCCGACACCGTGTTGCGTGTGGATGCACCGGAATTGGCAACCTACGTTACCGAACCTTACGCGCAGGCTATTTACCAGATCATCTGTGACAACAAACCGAGCATCGTGTTGATCGGAGCAACCACCATCGGTCGTGACTTGGGTCCCCGTTTGTCTGCCCGTGTTGAAACCGGATTGACGGCAGACTGTACCGGTTTGGAAATTTCCGAGGATCGGGATCTGCTGATGACCCGTCCTGCATTCGGCGGTAACTTGATGGCAACCATCATTTGTAAAGAACACCGTCCGCAAATGTCAACTGTACGCCCGGGCGTAATGCGTATGGGCCAACGTGACGAGAACCGGAAAGGAACCATCGAAGATGTAAAAATCAATTTCGACAAATCCAAATTCCGCGTACGGGTTCTTGAAACGGTTAAACAAACCAAGAACTTGGTGGACATCACCGAAGCACATGTATTGATCTCCGGAGGTCGTGGAGTAGGTAATGCAGAAGGTTTCGATATGTTGCGTGCTATGGCAAACACCATCGGTGCCGAAGTATCCGCATCCCGTGCCATGGTTGATGCCGGAGTATTAGGACACGAACGTCAGGTAGGGCAAACCGGTAAAACCGTACGTCCCGACTTGTACTTTGCCATGGGTATCTCCGGAGCCATCCAGCACTTGGCCGGTATGGAAGAATCCGAATACATCATCGCAATCAACAAAGACAAATTTGCCCCGATCTTCAACGTGGCAGACTTGGGTATCGTCGGCGATGTTCGCAAGATCGTTCCACTTTTAACTGAAAAGTTGAAAAGATAAAATAAAGGGAAGTGTCAACGCAACACTTCCCTTTTTACCTAACCTTCATCAAAAAATCACGAATCCCCAGATATTGTATCCCCTCGTAAGTATTCCCATGAAACAAATCTTGCGAGACGACAATCTTGGGATAATTATCTTCTATTTTTAAAAGATTACCAAATTCCCGTTGGATAGTTGTCTCATCATTTAGCTGTAAAGCGACCTGCACATACACCTTTTCACCCTCCCGCTCACCAATAAAATCAACTTCTTGTTTCTCCAATACTCCCACGGAAACCTTATATCCTTGATATAACAAATGATTATAAACAATATTCTCTAATATCTTCCCCTGATCTTGAAGTTTAAAACCGGTTATAACATTTCGAATTCCCAGATTTTCAAAATAATATTTATTCCCTACCTCAAAAATACGTTTCCCCACAATATCATACCGATCAACACAAGAAATAATAAAAGCGTTTGCAAAATGGTCTATATAAGTCAGAATTTGATTTACCCCCAACGTAACTCGTTGCGATTTCAAATAATCACTTATCCCTTTAGCCGAAAATATACTTCCGACATTATCTGCAAGAAACAGAAGTAACCTCTCCAAGAAATCAGTATTCCGTAAGGCATAGCGGCTAACCACGTCCCGATAAACAATCGTGGAATATATACTCTTCAAATATTCAAAAACAATTTCATCTTCCAATTTCAAATGCATCAAATAAGGCAACCCTCCATACCTGGTATATAACCCATAACTTTCATCCGAATTTTCCAGTTCATGAAACTGTAAAAACTCCGGATATGACAAACTATATATCGTGAACTCGATATATCGGCCCCCTAAATAAGTGGCCAATTCCCCGGACAACATTTTCGCATTACTTCCGGTCACATATATATCGTTATTTTCATCCAAGGCCAACGAGCGTAGAGCTTTCTCGAATTCACTCACCTCCTGCACTTCATCAATAAATATATAATTTTTCCTGTCTTTTAAACATCTACTCACCACGTAAGCATGTAGCTCCTTTGCAGATCTTATAAAATCAAAAGTGATATCTTCCAAATTTATATAAATGACATTCGCCCCCGATTCCTTTTTCCGGATCAATTCTATCAGTTGAAATAAAATATAACTTTTCCCCACCCGACGTTGCCCGGTCATCACCTTGATCAAAGACGTGCCCATGAATGGCTCTATTTTCTTCAAATAATGCTCTCTATATTTTATATTCTCCATTTTCATTATAATTAAAACTCTCCCCAAAAATACGAAAAGTTTTCATCATACTGAAAACTTTCAACGAATAAAGCAAAAGTTTTCATCATACTGAAAACTTTCCCTTCCCACTTTATAAACCTTACAAACTTTATAAACCCAAAAAGGGGCAGCCGAAGCCACCCCTTTCCCTTATCGTCCGGAACGTTTCCGTTCCCATCGATTCTTACACCAAGCCACCACGATCGAGCTAATCACTCCTCCCACGATACTCAATACCCCCGTCACGAAATCATCTGCCACCTGCGAGAGAAAAGCATTAAATCCCAACGTGAAAAATATTCCGGTAAAAAAATACACGCTCATCATACCGTCAAATAGCGACTGTCCGATGCCGCACTCCCGTTCCTCAAGGTTGCGAAACAATACACCTTCACGTTAGCCTCGTCCCAGTCCTCGGGAAGAGCATAACTCGTGTTACCATTTTCTCCCCGATCTCTCAACGGAACGATCTTGGCACGATTCAACACGGTTTCCAGCAACACGCCATACACTTTATCATCCGCTAACGCGTACCCCTCCTCTTCTTCCTGCATCTCCTGCTCGAAAGAATACATCTTACTCTCCGAGGCATACGTCACGGTCACTTTAGGCGTGTACAACAACCCCTCAGCCATTTTTAACCGATCAAACACGATGGTTGCCACGTGTTTCTCGTCCACCTCCACGGCAGCCTGATTCACTTTCACGAAAGCATTCGAAGTCGTACCATTTCCCATTCCCACGAAACCTTTCCGAATCACCGGAATCAATCTCCGAGACAACTGAACCAACACCTTCATCTTCGCCCGTTGGTCAAGCATCTCCGGAGTCGGGTTATCCCTTCTTGAAAAGATCTTTGCCTTCGCGATATTCTGCTTGTTCGTGTAACACATCGTCACGTTACCAACGGACTTCTTTACCTTGCCTAACAAATAAGAATTAAATTTTGCCATAACATTAAAATTTAAAAATGAATAAATCAGAAAATTTAAAATGATCTCACACTCCCCACGTGGGCCCTACACGAAAAATGCAAGCAATTTATTTCAATTTAGAATGTAGAATTTAAAATTTAGAATGAAAGATCGGTCCGTGCGGCTGGAATCTTAAATCTAAAATCTTAAATCCAAAATCAGTAATACCTAATCCACTCCGCCACCCTCAACGCCGGTCCCGGATCCACCTTCCTTGGCGTCACGTCCGAATGCCCCACGATATCCCCGATCGGATAAGTATCCACCAGCAAACAACACACCTCGTTCAACACCCGCATCTGCACGTCCGTGTAATCATGCCAGTACGTTGGTACCTCACCCGAATCCTCCGTGTACACCTCCTTCACGGGAACTTCCCGACCACACTCTGCCACGAACTTGCCCCCTTCCAGTCGCAACTGCCCCAAGTTATCCAGCTCGATCCCAATCGAATAATGATTCAGTTCGTTCCTTCCCCTGTAACTACTCTTCCCTGCGTGCCACGCCTCGATATTAAACGGCACTAGTTGTATCACCTGCCCGTCCCGCCCGATCACCACGTGCGCCGACGCCTTCACATCCGGTCTCACCAAGAATTTTGCCGAAGATTCGGCACTCGTACCTGCCGTGTAATGTAAAATAATCATATCCGGCACTCCCAGTCCCCGTCTATTCTTCGGACATTCCAGATGGATCACACCACCTCCCACCAAACGATGGTTTACAACTGAAAATGATGAATTAGAACTTGAAAATACTTCCATAACAAAAAATTTAGAATGTAAAATGTAAAATTTAGAATGAAATCAAAAAGCATTCGCCCCGTGCGGCTGAAATCTAAAATCTAAAATCACTAAATCTAAAATTAGCGTGGTTTTCGTGCGAATGCCTGCATGATTTTTTCCCCACTTCTCCCCACCACGTACCCTCCCAACCCAATCTCCAATAAATCCCAAAACCGGGAAGTTTCTGCTAGTATCGGTAAACTGGTAAAAGTCCCGATCAAAATAACACTGGCAAACGTCAACATCACCAGCGGGCGCCACGATCGCTGCAACCAATTCCCCTTCACCTCCTCCTGCACCGTAACAGCTCTTGCCAGTGTTAATTCTCTCTCCAATTCTTGAATCAATTTCAACAATCCGATTTCCAGCTCTTTCTTCTCCCTCGCCGGGAGTGTTAATTGACCAATCAACTCGCTGATCGAATTAACAATTCCACTTATCGGTTTCATTCCCCATTCACAATTTAAGGCATTGCGAATTCGAGAATCGTTTCCCATCCGGGGACACGAAGAAACAATACAAATAAATCCTCACCCCCTTGCCACGCTCTAACGGAAAAGTTACTTTTTCTGCCACCCGTAACACCTCCAATCCCTCCAACAACTTCGGGCTAAATGAACGATTCGAATAAAGCACGACCACATTCAAACGATCTGTCGCCTCAAAATTATATGCCTCCTCGTCATTCTCCCAATCCAACGTGACCATCCCCTGCTCATCCATTCTCCCCTGTAGATTATACGCCTGTTGTCGTTTCCCGGCAGAAAAATGCAACTGTGAAAAATCACCGATCTTCCCGTTTGCCCGAAACGCTTTCAAATTCTTCTTCATAAAAAGTGCGTAGCCACTACTACAGATTTTGTCTGCCGAAAGATCCAAAATTCCCTTCAGGGGTGTCTCCTTTATCTTTTGGTAAAAACGCACAGCCACCCGAAAACGGGACCTTACCTCTTGCTGTTTCGGCGTGTTTGGATCTATTCTATCGGGAACACGCCTCATATAAGATTTCCCGTTCAACTTACAGAAAACGACATTCCCAACTCGCCCCTTTATTCCAAATTCATTACGAACTAAAGCCATAACTATTTTTTTAAATGAATACTACTTTTTGTCTCATCAACTCTCGCTGATTTCCGAATGCAATATTACAGCTATTCAACTCCCCACTTGTTATACGTCACAGTTACGTCTAACGAAATAATCCGCAACGCCATGATTACCAGCACTCCAAAAAGTACTCATTTCCCACTTCCAAAGCGACAAAAAAGGGTAGCAAAAGTATCTCAAACTCTTACTACCCTAAAATCTTACCAACTTTTCACTCTAAATTCTAACCTACTTGTACTCCTGTTCCCTCAATTTCTCAATCAACCTCTCCATTTGATCTAAAACCGTCTTTTCCTTATACCGTTTCAACACCCTGCTTTTCAACTGTCGAAAATTTTTAATCCGTATACCCCAAACCTGTTCGGCAATAGCCACCAACTCACGAAACTCCAGTAACTTTCCCGCCGGTGAATAAAACTCCCCTAGTGCCTCGAAACCTATCAACAGCTCTATCACCTTCGTCGATACATTTTTCGTCTGCCAGAACACCAACGCCTCCTTCCCCTCATTCTTCAAAAACCTCGCCGGATTATCCATCCTCTCGTGGAAAAGCTGCCATTCGTCCTCAACCACTTGTAATCCTCGCCCGATAAAGCATAACCGACACGCCCCTTTTTTCCCCCACTCCATCGCAGTCCTTGTACATCTCCAATAATGCCTGCAATCGAGTCTTCGTGTAATTCAACGCACGGCACGTCGACAAATAATCATCTCCCAAGTCACATAGCTCTGCAACCTCTTCAACAAATTTTCCTAACTCATCCTCCAAATCCTCTTTTGTGATTTCCTCAAATGATTCTCTCGCCAATAAAGCAAAGAATCTTGTCTCCAGTAATTCTGTCATAGTTTTAAAATTTAAAATAAATAAAAATTCCCGGGCGTCATTACCCGGGAAATATTCTTAATTTTAAAATCGGAATCAGGAAATCACATCATCATACCCTCTCAAATCTCTCAATCATTCACCCCCAAATCATAAATCTTTCAGTCCTTCAATCTAAAATTTAAAATCATAAATCGTAAATCACTTTCGCCACTCTTTCCACGTCCTCATCCGTCAACGTCGGCCCCGACGGCAAGCACAAACCGATCTCGAACAATCGCTCACTTGTCCCATTGCCATAATACGGAGCATCCTTGAACACCGGTTGCAAGTGCATCGGTTTCCACAACGGGCGACTCTCGATATTTTCCCCATCAAGAGCCAAACGCACATCTTCCCTCGTGAAACCCGCCTCCTTCGGTTCTACTGTGATACACGTCAACCAGTAATTCGAGTTAAAATCCCCTCCTTCCGGCTGGCACATCACCTTCACCCCTTTCACCCCATTCAATAACTTCACGTACAAATCATGAATCTCCCGTCTCCGGGCAACGTGTTCATCCAACACGAACATCTGCCCCCTCCCGATTCCCGCACAGATATTACTCATCCGGTAATTATAACCGATCTTCTCGTGCTGGTAATGCGGCGCTTGTTCCCTTGCTTGAGTGGCGTAAAATAACGCTCGTTTTGCTTTCTCCTCATTGGGACATATCAACGCACCACCTCCCGAGGTCGTGATCATCTTGTTGCCATTAAACGACAACACCCCGTACTCCCCGAAAGTTCCACACTTCTGCCCCTTGTACTCCGAACCCAACGCTTCCGCAGAATCCTCCAGCACCGGAATTCCGTAACGATTCGCTATCTCCATCACCTCATCCATCCTCACCGGCATACCGTACAAGTGTACCGGGATTATCGCCTTCGGCAATCTCCCCGTTTTCGCCAACCGATCCTTGATCGCCTCCTTCAGCAACACCGGATCCATGTTCCAAGTATCTTTTTCACTATCCACGAAAATCGGAGTCGCTTCCAAGTAAGCGATCGGATTTGCCGATGCCGCAAAAGTAAACGACTGGCAAATCACTTCATCTCCCGGCTGTACTCCCAACAATATCAACCCTAAATGCAACGCAGCAGTCCCCGCACTCAACGCCACGATCCGCATTCCCTCATTTTCAATCTGCAACTCTCTATCCCCAATTAAAAAATCTCGTAGAGATTGCTCAAAAGCATTTACATTGGGCCCCAAGGGTACCACCCAGTTTGTATCAAACGCTTCTTGTATAAATTCTTGCTCCCGCCCGCTCATGTGAGCAAGAGATAGCCAAATTCTATCTTTCATCTTAATTCATTATTTTACTCTCTTTCAAATCATATCCAATTCCTTAGGCTTTTTGAAGTTTTGCCTCCCCAAAAGTGTCATAACTATAATATATGCGGTTTTCAATATTAACAGTACATCATATAACAAACCTCGATTTTTCACATAATATAACTCCAATGCTAACTTTTGTGGAACAAATTCAGTTTCGTATAATCTCTCATCTTCATATTTCTCGCCATGAGTATAATCATAAAGACTAGCAGGACTTGTAAGTCCTGGTTTAATATCTAAAATTCGCTTATATTCACCACTATATAAAATTCTAACATTGGCGATATCTTCTGGTCGAGGCCCTACAACCGTCATCTGTCCCAGTAAAATATTAAAAACCTGCGGCATTTCATCAATCTTAGCTTTCCTTATAAAATAACCAAAAGGAAATATCCTATTATCATTTTGTAACGTCGTTAGTTTCACCTCTCCACTATCAACACGCATCGAACGAAATTTATAACAAGTGAATACATTCCCCTGCAAACCAACTCTCCTAGCTTTATAAAAAATTGGACCAGGACTAACAATTTTAATTACAATTATTGTTATTACAAAAATTGGAGAGAAAACAAACAAAAATAAAACAGCAAATAATATATCAAATCCTCTCTTTACAATACGATAGAAAAACATAATTAATTTATCATCCTAAGGAGTACAAATTCTTCGGCAGCAAATAAACCAACACGTAGACCAACAGCTTTATCCGTTTCTCTTAAATATTGAACTGAACGTGGATGAGGGTATTCCCGAAGTTCTGTTGTATACTTACTAAATGCCTCATACTTTTTCTCCATGAACATTTCTATATTTACAAAAACATTAGGCATAAACATTGTCTCACTTTTGTTTGGAGTCCATTCTGTTGAAGATGGAACACTATAACAATAAAGTTCCCTAACAACTTGTCCTAAAACAGGACGAACTGCAACAAGAGTTGATTTATACACATTTTGATGATCTACATTTACATCACCCCAAAAATGAGTAAAAATCGTGTCTGGCTGAAAATCATCAACAGCACTCTCTATAACCTTATTAATCTCAAC
>DYVS01000160.1:0-9891 GCA_020743075.1 Butyricimonas virosa
ACGTAATCCAAAATAAGTTCTCCCAATTTCAGGAAACACTCATGGTTTTTCTCTTCCAATTCTTTTTCCGATTCAGCCGACAACGTCCCACCTTCTCCCGCTTTTGCAAAATATTCGGCCTGAAGAGCCCGTGTCGGAACTTTGTATTTTTCACGTATAATCCCGTATATATCCAACATAGTTTTCGTGGCAGGAGAATTCTTTATATACCTCGGATCTACCGCTAAATAATCGGACGGCCAAAACAATTTGGGAGCATCCAACACAATATTCACCCGCACTTCTCCTATTTTAATCGAATAGTTCCCTGGTTCCGGCAACGTACCTTTTAACACGAACTTCCCCTCTTCCATCTTTGTTGATAACAATAATTGTGGGTCATTCTCCAACGTGTACAAAGCCACCGTAGCCGTATCCACATTTATAAAGTCTCCTTTCAACTGTACATGAAACCCCTTGGGGGTTCCCGTACACGCCAGACACCCCATCACTAATAAAACCGTAAATATCCTCATTATCTTTCCATTTAAAAATCAGCTATCAGCGCATCAATCCTCTCACCACTTTTTCAATATCGAATAAAACTTCGTTTTCTTCGTCCCTTCATTTTTCAACTTCACGACAGCTGTTCCCCGTTTTTGAATACATTGTAATTCGTCACACATCTGCCATTCACACTCGGCTTTTATCTCGAATGCTGACTTCGGTAATTTTTCCACCCGAATAGTCACCACCACAAAGCAACCTTGATAATATCCCATCTTACGTGAATTTTCCACCAACTGCACGGGTTTCTGCCACTCTACCTTTTCAACTTTACATCCTTCAGGTACACGCCACTCTATCTTGGTCGGCAAATACCCGTCCGCTTCCGGATTATTATCATAGATATTCCATCCTTCATCAATCCGAAAATACACCCCCACTTTGATCACATTCCCCGCTTTCACCGACTCTAAATTGGAACAAATATACATTTTCACGTGCTGAAAATTCGTGTAAAATAATGAAGAAAATTGAGCCACTTCTTTTTCACTCAATGCTTCATGCCGTTGCGCCTGTACCATCATTCCGGTTAAACACAACACGGCCAAAAATATCCATTTTCTCATATTTTTCATTTTCTATAATAAACCCATATTATCCCCACGTTTTTCGCCGGACCTCCGGACATCTCCATCATGATCCGCTGTAACCTGTCATCATACTCGTTACTTGCTTCCAACCACTTCTCGTATAATTTCTTCGGAATCCTAGCATCCGGTGTAGAATTTTTATCTTGTGGCAAATTATCCGTATACTTCGCCATTTTTTTCACTAACTCTTTCACCGCTTTCCCCGGTTCCACCAATCGCTCATCACTCATCAATCGTTCAAAAAAATCCGGTTCCATATCGCCATTCCCCGTATGCTCCCATACCTCCGTGGCCAACACCAAATCATCTTTTCCGTCACCATCATAATCATAAATACAAATCTTTGGTTTGTCCCCGTGTCCTTCTCCCGACGCCACGCCAGGTTGTACACTCTCCGGTCGCTCGATCAACAATTCCGGTTCCGCGTAACCATTCTCCAATCCCCGACACCAATAAACATTTCCCCCAAAATAAGCTCCATACACAATATCTAATCGTCCATCACCATCCCAATCGTACCACACGGCATGATTGGCCTCAATCTTCTTGCCTTCAGCGCCACATACCACCGGTTCCGCTTTCTCGAAACGATAAGCTTCCTTTGTTCCCGTATTTTTGGCGAAAAACACACCATCATACAAACCTGTTATCAACAAATCAATCAACCCATCCCCATCAACATCTCCCGGGAACACCGTGGCTGCATGACCAATTTTTAACGGCGAACCATCTGCCAACAAGATCATTTTCTTATTCGCAAACTCCCCGTTTTCACCTTGTTTCCACGTGTAAATCTCCCCGTCATAACACCCTGAAAACAACTCCGGTACACCGTCGCCATCCATGTCTGCAAATGAAGGATTCATCGGCACGCAACAGGTGATCGGCACGTAAAGAGGTTGGCCGTTCTCTTCCAGCCACTTGAAATCCTTGTACACCGGACGAGTATTCGTACCATAATTCTTATACACCCGACAACGTCCCTGCACGTAAGGCTTTTGGGCTTTCTCTTGTCCCGGACAGCGTATTTCTCCAAATTCCCCGATTACCAAATCATCCTTCCCGTCTCCATCCATATCCCGAATAGTCGCCCCGATACACCCCGTATTCACTCTCAACACGGAATCATTCAATTGCAATATCTCGCAACGTGAAAAATACTTATCATACCTCGTTTGCGTGAAACCGGAATTCCATCCTAAACATATCAAGGCAATTAAAACCAATAACTTTTTCATAACGTTCTATTTTATTCATATCTGGAAAGTTACACATTACAAGATCCCCTATTACAAGACAAATCCTGTAACCGTAACTCCCCCATCTCCCCACGAACCCTACATTCTACATTTTAAATTCTAAATTTTAATTATAGCTTTGTATCCCTCGGATATCCCGCATTCTGCTCAATCAACGTGTTTAGATAACACTCTTTATGAGGAATCGGCAAAATCCGGCTAAAATGATCTATTGCCAATGTCTGTTGTGGTTCTGCCATATCAAAATCCTCTTCCGTGTAATAACGAACAACCGGCAAGCCTTTTCTCAACAGATCAAGCGCACGATAGCCCTCTCCCATAAATTCACGCTCACGTTCTACCAGGATTTCATTCATTAACTCGTCCCCGGACAAAGCATCAATATAAGAAGCATCCACCCCGTTGTTGGCAACAACAGCTTTCAAATCTTCTCGGGCCAACCCGTCCTCACCCAACTCACAATACGCTTCCGCCCGGTTCAAATATACCTCGGCAATACGTAAAGCTTTATAGGTAAGGCCAATTTTAGCCACTTTCGGGTCCGTTAAAATCCATTCTATATATCCCTCATCAGTAATAATGAAATCCTCTTCCTGATCGATAAAATTCAATCGTTCATCATACTCATCGAACGAATTCTGCAATTTTCCGGATACAAACCCGTTCGCGTAATAGAAACCATACTTGTTATAAGAAAAATCCAACGTGAATATCTCACCTTTCCCGTTAGATGTCGTAAACTGCTTTGCCACATTAGAAGGTAGATCATACTTCCCAATTAACTTATCGGCTTCATCTATCACCTCGTTCCATTTATTCATAAACAAGTATACCCGGCATAAAAGGGCTGTTACCCCGTCTTTCGTGAAACGGGCCGGAGCCTCTTCTTCAGAATTCAATAACCGGTAGGCCCGATTCAAATCAGATAATACGGAATCATACACCACTTGCACGGTAGAACGAGGTGCCTCGGCTAAACTATATTCCATTTTCAACACGATACCCGGATTCGTCTCCGGCTTATCAAAATAAGGACGACCATAATAATTCACCAAAGAAAAATGATCATAAGCTCTCAATGCCAATGCCTCTCCTTTCAACTGTTCCCATGCAGCCGTATCCGTTTTAGGACAATGTTCCAATTGATACAATGTTTCGTTACAAATAGCGATGGATTTATAAAATCCGGCATACATATATTCAACCCAACCACACCGATACATTTCCCCGGCATTCTGATTGTAAAAATAGATAGCATCTTCCTTATAATCAAAATAAGGAACCATATCATCACTCAACCCTCGATCGCAATCAATCTTGTTAGAAATGGCATCATCCAACTGATAAGCCGACATAAAACATTTTTCCACATCTACCAAATCTTTCATCACATCTTCTTCCGTGATATGTGTCTCCGGCAGCAAAGTCATATCGCATCCCGCACAAACAAAAAGCAATGCTATATAATATATCCACTTTTTCATAATCTGCTTTTTATATAAATTAAAATACTAAATTGATTCCAAATGAATAATTTCTCCCGTTCGGTACGGATACCCCATTCGTCAACAAAGATATCATACCGGACTTCGCATCCGGATCCAACATCGGGTGATCCGAATAAATATATCCCAAATTATTCGCACGGAAGAAGACCGTTGCCTGTTTCAAGAATTTTCCCATCCACTTGTCAGGCAAATCATAGGAAAGATTAATAGATTGCAACCGCATAAAGAAACCATCTATGTAATAACGGGTAGAAGATTGATGGGCACTATTATTACCATATCGCATAGGCTTCGGACGAGCAACCTGATCACCCGAATTTTGCCAATAATTTTTTGCAGCATCTTTCACGTAAACCCCGCCAAAATTAGAACCGTCAGTATCGGAATATGCCATGGCAAAATTATCCAGCATCCGCACGTTGGCAAACAATATATTTATCCCCAAATTAATCCCTTTCCAAGAGAAAAAGTTATTCAAACCACCCCGATACCTATCTTCCCGGGATACGAACACTTTACGGGCTGAATAATAATCATCCGTAAGCTCCCCGGCCTCATCATACCATTGCGGACCACCCGTCTCCGGATCAACTCCTGCCCACTCCGGTATAAAATAACACTCCATCGTCTTACCCACCTTCGCGTAAAAAGTGAAATCTTCAATCTCGTCCACTCCATTCCGCAAAGACACCACTTTATTCCGGTTAAAACTGATATTAAAATTCGTAGACCAACGGAACGCCCGACGAATATTTTGTGATTGCATGAAAATTTCCATCCCTTGATTTTCAACCCCGGCAGTATTTTGCATCTGCGAATACAAACCGGAAGACAAGGGTAAATAGAGGGACTCCAATAGCCCGGTCGTTTTCTTGTAATAATAATCAATACTTCCGGAGAAACGGTCTCCAAAGAATCCGAAATCCACCCCGACATTATACACGTCCGTCGTCTCCCACTTCAAGTCCTCATTTTTATAATTACTCATCGTGTAAGCCGGATATTTATTGGCATAAGCATAATAAGCATTCTCGTACACAGTGTAGTGAGAATAGGAACTTCCGAAATTCGCATTACCGACCCGACCGTAAGTAGCTCTCAGTTTCAAAATATCCACCCAGCCGGTATTTTCCATGAAAGATTCGTTCTTTATATTATAAGCCATTCCCACGGAACCAAACGTTCCCCATTTATTATTCCCTCCGAACCGGGAAGAACCGTCCGTACGAACACTACCGGACACGTAATATTTCCCCTTGTATCCATACTCTGCCTGCAACACGATACCCATAAAATTGGACTTTTCCATGCTTTTACTAGGTTGCACCTCGCTGACAGAAGCCAAATTTTTAATCAATAACGGATCCTCAAATTGACCACTCAAACGAGTAGAATTGTAATCTTCATATTGTCCCTCCACGGAAACAAACCCTGTTACAGAATGTTTCTCCCAGAATTTATTCACGCTTAACATACTTCTCCATGAAAAACTATTAGCCAAAGAATGATCTTCCGTTAAAGAACCTTTAGCCCCCACAACATTATCCTGTCTATTGGTTCGCGGATCCTGATAATACGTCCTCAAAGAATTAGTGACCTCATAGCCCACCTGTGTATTCCAATTCAAAAATGGGAGCAACTTGATATCAGCTGTCAAACCGGCCGTAAAAATATAGTTTACATTCTCGTCATCATTTAACTTATAGTCATACAATGGATTACCCGTGGACTTATTGAAACCATCCTGGGTACCGTCCAATAATTCTCCCGTTTCAGGGTCATAGGCTCCCAATAATGGAGACATCTTTGGTAAATCACTATACAGATCACTTGCCGAAGTTTGCCTTCTCGTTTCCATACGATAACCACTCGTATTCAAACCGATACTAACCTTATCACTCGCCCGGTGTTGCAAATTAGCCACTAAACCGAAACGATCTTGGGCATTTTTCTTGATAATCCCGGACTGATGGGTATAAGATCCCTGAATAAAGAATTGGGTACGCTCGTTCCCCCCGGTCAACCCCAAACTCATATCAGAATTCCAACTTCCGCCTAAGGCTTCATCAAACCAATCCGTTGTGTTATCCAACATACTATCCGGACGGAACTTCAAGATTTGTTCTTCTGTCACCTCTCCACGATATTCTTCATAATAATTCTTGTACAATAATCGTTCCCACTCCAATGTTTCTTTCGGTGACATGAAATCAAACTTGTCCATTCCCAAATCAACAAACCCGTAACTAGCATCCAGCTTCCATTGCATTTTCTGGTTCTTACCTTTTTTTCTCTGCACCACGATCACACCGTTCGCACCCCTAGAACCATATAACGCCATCGCCTCGGCATCTTTCAAAATCGTAATGCTCTCGATATCCTTCGGGTTCAACATATCATAACAGGACATATCATTCATGATAAAACCATCCAACACGAACAACGGGGCTGCTGTTCCCGTAATCGTACTCTCCTCCAATCGATTACATCCTCTGATTTTTATGATAGGACTACTCCCCACCAAACCGGAAGAACGAACTTCCACCCCGGGAACCAATCCCTTCAAACTCTCGATCAGGCTTGTCGCTCCCGTGGCCACCAAATCTTCGGATTTCATGGTCTGTACCGCACCCGCATATGAAGCTTTAGAACGTTTCCCGTAACCGGTTACCACCACATCTTCCAAAGCTTCCGACTCCTCTTCCAATACAACCCGGATAAACTCCTTATTTGCAACCGGAATTTCTTGTTTCTTCATCCCCACAAACGAAAATACAAGCACGTGTTTACCACCTTCCGGCAAACTGATCTGAAAATGCCCGGCAGTGTCAGAAACCACCCCCAAAGTCGTACCTTTCACCATCACGGTCGTTCCGGGTAATGGAATCCCTTGTCTATCCGTAACTATCCCCTTGACAATCTTCCCCTCAACCTTATTCATACTCCTCTCACTCTCCTTCCATATCACGATAGTCTTCTCCTCGATCGAAAATTTCAATCCCGTACCTTTCAAACAACTACTTAAAATACTCTCGATCGTGGCATCTTTAAACAAAACATCCCTGTCTTGAATTCCAGACAAATCGGCATCACTATACACGAAACTATATTCCGTGTGTAATTTGATCTCGTTAATAATTTGTTTAATCGATGCCCTCTCCAACTCCATACTCATCCGTACCTGTTGGGAATAAACCCCGGCATGCACTTGCAGTGCGAATAAAACCGATAAAATAAACGTCGCCTTCATCATTAAAATAAGCTTCATTACTTTTCTATGCCTGTCTATGCAGGCATAAAGATTTTTTTTCATAACTTTGTAATTAAGATTCGACAATAATTCAATTCCTGTTTGCAGCAGGATTGAAAGAGTTTGACAAGGGGCAGTGTTTGCAGCACTGCTCTTTGTTTTTTATTTCACTATAATCGTATTCTTATTAATTTCAAATTTCACTTTCCCGGTTCGTTCGATAAACTTCAGTACATGAGCTATATCCTCATGTTTCTTGATATTCAACGAATAAGGAATCCCTTTCAATTCCTTGTTCGTGTAGAACACGTCAAACGAATACCAGCGACCCAATTCCTCCAGTATAAACTCCAAAGGCTTGTTATCAAATACCAAGCGGCCATCCTTCCAACTGACATACTGTTCCACATCCACCTCGGTCACGGTTAACCGGTCATTTTCCCTATTAAAATCAGCCTGTTGCCCGGGGGATAACTCCACTTGTTTTCCTCCCGCCTCCACGTTCACTCGTCCCCGTACCAGAGTTGTCAACACATTCTCCTCTCCCGTGTAAGCCCGAATCCCAAACGAAGTTCCCAGCACTCGCACCTCCACTTGTTTCACCTCAACAATAAAAGGCTGTTTCTCGTCACGCTGCACATTAAAATATCCCTCTCCTTCCAAATACACTTTCCGGCTCTTTCCTTTGAATTGTTTCGGAAACCTTAATTCCGACTCGGCATTCAGGTAAACCGTTGTTCCGTCAGCTAACACCAAAGTATATTCTCCCCCGCGAGGAACACGTAAGGTATGATATATTTCGCTGGAATCTTGCATTCCACAGGAAACGACTTCCGTGTAATTCAGCGTATCTCCGCTATTTTTCACTCCCTCTTCCAAAGCCCGATTCGCTTCTCGATCCAACCATACTTTCGTTCCATCCGGCAATACCAACTCGGCCATGGACACACCGGGAACAATTCGGGGAGAAGTTCCTACCGGCCCTACTTCCCGTGTAGTATCCCATGAAAAATACACGATCCCGCCTACCAACAAAGGTAAGACAAACAAAGCGGCATAACGCATCCACGACATTTTCCGAGAGTGCCGTTTTTTTCGTACCGTCCGGTTTAAAATTCGGTTCCATTCCAGCTCTTGCTGCTCCGGGGTCTTCACGAAGCGACGAATCCCCCTCTCCAATTCCTCCTTGGAAACCACGTTCCGGAACAACTCCTCATGCTCCGCTCGCTCGTCTCGCCAGCATTTAAGCTCATCCATCTCCTCCTCGCTCAATTCACCTTTCACGTAACGAACGACCATTTGTTTTATCCGATCATTATTCTGAATCTCCATGTTCTGATATTCGTTTTATACTAAAGCACGCAAACCTTCATTTGGTGTAATACAAAAACCAATTATTTTTTACTCAAATCAAAATATTTTTCCAATCATACCCTATTTCAAGGGTTAAACAACCCTTTTCACAAGGTCATAATACCCCATCGCCCTTCTATCTCCCTTTCATCGCCCTTTCATCACCCTTCCGAAAGGGCGAGAAAAGGCTAAAGAAGAGGTCTTGTAATTTCCGACAGGTAGTTAAACCCTAGTATTACGGTAGTAAATCTTTGGTATTAGTATGTTCTCAAGAAATCCAAGCAAGTAGAGAAAGAACATTTTTCAGCCGCTCCCTCATATAATGATTGGCATTGTTCTTATGCTTTTTGACCGTGTTGACCGATATATTCAACATTTGCGCAATCTCTTCATGACTTTTCCCGTCAAGACTCATCTGGTAAACTTCTTTACACGCCGGGGGTAATTCGTTAAAGACATCCGATAGGGTTTGGAAAATTTCCGATTCCAAAATCCGATCCAAAAATGATTCGGAATCCTCCCCCTCCATTACCACCCGTCTGGCATACTTATCCTCCACCTGTTGGTGGCGCATCAAATTGAGACAATCATTCCGCACGGCCTTGTACAGATAAGCTTTCACGGCATATTCTCCCCGGAAATCCGCCCTTTTCTCCCATAAATCGACAAAAGCATCCTGCACGACATCATCAATCATCGTGTCCTCGTTCAAATACTTCGCGGCAAAATAACGTAACGCAACAGCGTATCTGTCGTACAAGACACGAAACGCTCTCTCCCCTCCGCGAGCAAATTCCTGGATTATATCTACTTCTCTCGTATCCAAATTAACACTATTTTCTTCTACAAAAATACTATAAAATATAAAGCACACTCACATTCACACGTTATATTCATATCGGTAATGTTTATCATGACATACCATCCAAAATTTTATCCGAGGTAATAAAGAACAAAAAACACTACTAACCAACTATTTTAAAGCCAGTTCCCATGTAAAGACAAATACATTTGTAACAAAACCAAAGCAAAACATCCGGTTCGTGTACCAACTTAGAAAAGTTTTCATCCTTGACCAAAAACAAAGTGTATGAGAATAAACCTTTTCATCCCCGTTTTGTCTTAGAATCAGATACATTTAAAAACAAGCATGGGATACTCCATATAGATTCCATGTAATTATAAACGATTAAAGAATAAAAACATGAAAACTTTAACCCTAATCATTTCGTCATTGTTTATTTTAATGACAGTAAGTTTAAGCGCACAACAACATGGCCCACAACATCGCGGGCAAAGAGGTCACATGAACCCCGAAGAAATGGTAAAAAGACAAGTTGAGCACATGAAAACCGAATTGAAGCTCAACGAACAACAAGAAAAAC
>DYVS01000161.1:0-8080 GCA_020743075.1 Butyricimonas virosa
ACCGAGGAATCCGGCAAAGTTAAGAATGAAGGTAATGCAGCTTGGAGAGCCAAGAATTATAAAGAGGCTTTTGCTAAGTGGGAGCAATACTTGAAATTAATTGAGTTCAAGGATGACGCAACGGTTTATAACGTGGCTGTTTGTGCAAATAAATTGAAAGATTATGCCAATGCCGAGAAATATTTTGGTATGTCTATCAAGAATAATTACAAAGTTGCCTCTTCTTACCTAGGGATGGCAGATGCTCAAGAGAACTTGAAAAAAATTCCTGAAATGTTGAAAACGTTACAGGATGGGATTAAAGCAACTCCGGGACAAAATGTGAAATTAGAAAAGGCATATTCTGACCATTTTGCTAAAGAAGGTCAGAAATTTCAAAAAGCAAACGATATTGCTAAGGCTGCTGAAAACTTCACCAAGAGTAGTCAAGTTTCTAACAAACAATTGAAAGCACGTGGATTGTTGAGTTTAGGTACTCTTTATTTTAACAATGGGGCATCTATTCTTCAGAAAGCAACCCCTTTTGCTAATTCTGAGAAAGAAAAATATGAAGCAGAGAAAGCAAAAGCTTTGGCTGATTTCAGGAAAGCTCAGGATTATTTGAAACAAGCTGCAACGGTTGAGCCAACAAACGAGGCTGTAAAAGAAACACAAAAACAAGTGGCTGATGCTATCGCTCCGCTAGTAGAGAAGAAATAAAGCTTAGGCTGAATAATAAATCTTGAAAAGATGTGTCAAAAATTTTGACACATCTTTTTTCGTATGGTCCTTACTCTTTTTAGATTCTTGGGTTATTGGAACTCTGAATGGCTATTTAATTACTATTTTGCAAAAATATCGTTTGTTTTTCGTAAATTTGAATAATCAAAGGTGTAACTTAAAATCGTGGGCATGGAGAGAGAGTCTTTAGATAAAAAATTACCTTGGGAAAATCGGTTATCTATATTTCGATTTGTCCAAAATCCCCTAAAATATGTCACGGATGAAGATGAATTTGATTGCTTGCCGGATCGGATTCCTTTACGACATGATATTGGTATATATTTTCCGGCGTACGACGATTACATGGATTATTATCAGTTTGATAAAGAGATTAATCCTGAATTTATCAAACGACTTGCAGATATGTTCGAGGCTTGTGTAAATCAAGGAAATATAAATGCTAAAATCGAATTTTACAATCTGTTAAAAAAATTTCCCATTATTAATTATCACCGCAATTTTATAGATGAAATATCCAAGAGAAGAATCGTGGTCACTCCTCAAATAAAGGAATTAGGACGTTGGATGGTTATGGAGGCCCCGGATAGAGAAGTAGTCAAAATGGGGATTATTATATTGGGAATATCTCATGACGTTGACAGCATTCCTTTATTAAAGAGTATTGCCAAACATGGCGAGTTTACTTATTATGTAGGGTCGGCACTATATGAACTGACACCACAATGGGATCTTATGTTGATCGATATTATAGAGCCTTTATATTACTGGGGACGGGTTATGGCCGTGACCTTGTTACTTGATTATTCTCTTCGGGAAGAAGTGCGAAAATGGTGTGTTAGGTATGGATTCCGGCATAATTATTCACCTGATTATAATATCGAAGATTGCATGAAACAAGGGGACATCTTAAAGGATATGCGGAAAGAAAAGTGGGATGAGCCATTATTGCGTGCCGTACAAGTCTACGTGGTGTTTTTACTTGAAAATGCTCGCTATTCTTATAAAAATGGAGGAGAAGTCATTCGGTTGTATCTGAAATACACGATCGGAAAACGAAGAGGATACATACAGTTTCATATCATACGGCAATTATGCGAGTTTCTTAAAATAACCGAGAAGGACAAAACGTTTGTAGAAAATCTCAATATGTCGGAAGAAGATTATAGTGATATATGGATAGATGTACATAAGGAGATCAAAAAGCCATGGTTTCAGAAATTGTTAGGTGAAAACCGGACATACAGAACTTATCCTTATACCACGCAAGAGCGGTTAGATAATGTTGTACGAAATCTTGGCTTCTGAAATTAATAGTATTGTGAAATGACTTCTGCCGCTTTAGAGTATCCCAAGCGTTTTGAGATTTCTAAATCTTGAAGAGCTTCTTTATAGTTGTCGACAATCAGTTTGGAAATTGCCCGGTTATAATAAGCTTTTGCGTTGGAAGGGTCGATTTCGATGGAACGGGAGTAGCTTTCTATGGCGTCACTGAGTTGGCCTTTCTGGTGAAAGATAACTCCCCGGTTGAAATATACGGCACTTGATTTTAAGCCGAGGGAAATTGCCTTATTGTAATCAGCAAGGGCTCCGTCCAAGTCTTTCATTCCATAACGAACGATGCCGCGGTAATGGTATGCCTCCAATAAATTCGACTGTAAGTTGATAGCATGACTGTAATCCTGAATGGCTAGGGTCGGCTGACCGAGATTCTCGTATATGATTCCCCGGTTGTAGTAAGCTAAGGCATGATCGGGAACGTTGGCAATCACGTAATTCATGTCTTTAAGGGCCTCTTCATTTTGTTTGAGGTTCGCCCGGATAATAGCCCGATTATAATAGGCGGAAAAGAAATCCGGGTCCAACGAGATCGCATGGTTGAACTCTTCTAGGGCTTTTCGAGGCTGTTCTCGGGTAATGTAGTCCATACCTCGCTGATTACTCTCCACGGCTTGGTGGTGTGCACATGAGGTAAATAGAAAAAGTAACATTATCCAAGTATAATAGCGCATATTCCTTTTAATTACGTGATTCAAAGTTAATGATTAATCATGAAAAATTAAATATTTATTTATTTTTATTTGAATATAACCGTTTTACGAGATCCGTTCTTTTCAGTTTCGAGAGGATTCCGATAATTTCACTTTTAAATTCCCGTTTGTACCAGAAGAAAAATATGTTCTGGCGTTTTTTCTCGGTTTCTGTTTTGGCTGATTGAATTTTACGCAAGGAGTAGGGGTGGAAACCGGAATAATACATATCCGTGGCTAACGTCATAGGAGTAGGGGTAAAATCTTGTACTTGTTCCAGCTTGAAATCCAGTTCTTTGGTATTGATGGCTAAGTCGGCCATATCCTCAAGGCTACATCCCGGATGGGACGAGATGAAGTAGGGTATAATTTGTTGTTTTAAATGCTCTTTATTATTTATGGCATTAAAACGAACTGTCAATTCCCGAAAAAGTTTGAACGAGGGTTTGCGCATCAGGTGCAGCACCTTGTCGGAAGTGTGTTCTGGTGCGACTTTAAAGCGACCGGAGACGTGGTGTCTGATGACGGTTTCCAGGTATTCCCGGTTTATCGCATCGACCTCTTTATTTCCCGTGCGATGCATGGAGAGATCGTACCGGATACCGGAACCCACGAAACAATGTTTCACCCGGGTATCTCTACGCACTTGATTGTACAAGTGTAAAAGGTGCGAATGGTCGGTATTCAGATTTTTACACACGGTAGGGTGTAGGCAGGACGGACGTTTGCATTTTTCACAAATACGATGGTCTTTTCCCTTGATCATGTACATATTGGCGGATGGTCCTCCTAAATCGGTAATCGTTCCCTTGAAATCGGGCATATCACAAACATGCTGAACCTCTCGCAAAATGGATGCTTCGGAACGGGAAGAGATAAATTTTCCTTGATGGGCGGAAATCGTGCAAAAAGCACATCCCCCGAAACAGCCGCGATGCATGGTAATGGAATGGCGGATCATGTTATAAGCCGGAATCTCTTTATCCCGGTATTTAGGATGGGGCAAACGGGTAAACGGCAGATCATAAATAGCATCTATTTCCACCGTGGTCATGGGCGGGTAGGGTGGATTCACGATTATTAGTTCATCCCCGATAGGTTGTACCAGTTTGGCGGCATGAATACTGTTGGACTCTTCCTCGATATACCGGAAGTTCGTGGCATATTTTCGTTTGTCAGATAAACACTCTTCGTGGGAAGCGAGCGTGATGGTTTGCCATTTCTTATTGGTAGCATACTTTTCGTCTTTGTGCCTGATCACGGATGTCTGCGGAATATTAGTAAGGCTTTGAAAAGGAATACCTCTTTGCAGCATCCGGCAGATTTCCGTGAGTGGTTTTTCACCCATTCCATATACCAGCATATCCGCTTGGCTTTCATGGAGAATAGACGGTTTAAGTGAATCTTTCCAGTAATCGTAGTGAGTGAAACGTCTTAGAGAGGCTTCTATCCCCCCGATAATGACGGGAGTGTCTGGAAAGAGTTCTTTTAATATCTTGCTGTAAACAATGGTTGGCATATCGGGACGTGCGCCACTTCGATTTCCGGGCGTGTAAGCATCATCAGAACGGCGTCTTTTAGCTGCCGTATAGTGGTTTACCATGGAATCCATACATCCCGGACTGATCCCGAAAAACAGATTCGGTTTACCTAATTTCTTAAAATCCCGCAGATCATCCTGCCAGTTGGGCTGGGGGACGATAGCCACGTTCAGCCCCAGGGATTCGAGAAGTCGCCCGATAACGGCCCCACCAAAGGAAGGATGGTCCACGTAGGCATCTCCCGTGAAAAGAATGACATCAATACTTTTCCATCCCCGCTGTTCGACTTCTTTTTTGGTGGTCGGTAACCATTGTTGTATATTATAATCCATGATAGAGCATTTGCTTGAATTCCGCTGCAAAGATACGGAAAGTCGCTGAAGATTTTATTACCTTTGCGGGCAAATTAGAATATAGCATGAAGAAAGTAAATATTATCAGCTTGGGATGCTCCAAGAATTTAGTGGATACGGAGTTGTTGATGAAACAACTGGAGAAAGCGGGGTATGGTGTTGAAGTGGATGTTGAAAACTCGAAAGCGAAAATTGTTGTCATCAATACTTGCGGGTTTATCGGGGATGCGAAAGAAGAATCAATAAATACGATCTTGGAGCAAGTGGAGCGGAAACAGGAGGGAGAAGTTGATAAAATATACGTCATGGGATGTTTGTCCCAGCGCTATGATCAGGATTTAAAGAAAGAAATTCCGGAGGTGGATGCTTATTTCGGGAAATTCGATTGGAAGGGGATTCTTGCGGAGTTGGGTAAAAGTTATGACGAAAAACTTCGAAACGAGCGTCATTTGACAACTCCAAAGCATTACGCTTATCTGAAAATATCCGAGGGATGTAACCGGGGATGTTCTTATTGTGCTATCCCGATTATGACGGGAGAATATAAATCACGCCCATTCGAAGAAATTGTTGATGAAGCCGAGCGGTTGGCAAAACAGGGTGTAAAGGAGTTGTTAGTGTTGGCTCAAGATATTACTTATTATGGGGTT
The DNA here is from genome assembly GCA_020743075.1 of Butyricimonas virosa. GTDB lineage: Bacteria > Bacteroidota > Bacteroidia > Bacteroidales > Marinifilaceae > Butyricimonas > Butyricimonas virosa_A. The sequence goes on from DYVS01000161.1 coordinate 5,295, forward strand.
GATAAATATGGAAAAAATAGGTTAGCCGAGTTGGTTGACCGGATTGCGGATATACCTGGAATTGAGTGGATTAAGTTGCATTATGCTTACCCGGCCGGATTCCCCATGGAACTTCTTACCGTCATGCGGGAACGGAAAAATGTGTGTAAATATTTGGATATTGCTTTGCAACATTGTAGTGATCATATGCTTAAAATGATGCGAAGAGGGGTGACAAAACAACAGACTATAGACCTCATTAACAAAATTCGGGAAGAAGTTCCCGGAATTGTATTACGTACGACTCTCATGGTCGGTCATCCCGGAGAGACAGAAGAGGATTACCGGGAATTGGAGGATTTCGTTAAAACAATGAAGTTTGAACGTTTGGGAGTATTCCCGTATTCTCATGAAGAAGATACTTATTGTGACAAGCATTACCAAGATGATGTGCCCGAAGAGACGAAAAATAAACGGGCTGAAAAGTTGATGGCATTACAGGAAGGAGTCGTTGCAGCACTCAATGAATCATGCGTGGGTAAACGTTTTTGGGTTTTGATAGATCGGGTGGAAGGGGATTATTTTATTGGACGTACGCAATATGATTCCCCGGAAGTGGATCAGGAGGTGTTTGTAACAAGTGAAAAATCACTGCAAATAGGGGAGTTCTATGAAGTTCTTATTACCGAATCGGGACAATTCGAGCTTTATGCTAAGTGTGAATAATGTTTTTTCAACAAGGGAAATCTATTTTTAGTTGTAAAAAAATAAAAGATCGGGAATATTTTTTCATTTTTATTCGTACTTTTACTCATCAGGGTTCGTTTAAATCTTGACGAGTATTTTTTTGTACGACTTTTACTAACTACAAATATATAATACCATGTTAAACGATCTATTTTGGATAGTACCTGTATGTGCTATTATCGCTCTCCTTTTCGCAAGGATCTTTTTTAAAGGGATGATGAAAGAGTCGGAAGGAACCGACACGATGAAACGTATTGCCGGGCATGTCCGCAAGGGGGCTATGGCTTATTTGCGTCAGCAATACCGGGTGGTAGCCCTTGTTTTTCTTGTTTTATGTGTGCTTTTTGCTTGGATGGCTTACGGACCCGGTTTACAGAATCCGTGGGTTTGGTTTGCGTTCCTAACGGGTGGTTTCTTCTCCGGGTTGGCCGGGTATATCGGAATGAAGACAGCCACCTATGCATCAGCAAGAACGGCTAATGCTGCACGTAGAAGTTTGAATGACGGGCTGAAAGTTGCTTTCCGTTCGGGGGCAGTCATTGGGTTGGTTGTTGTCGGTTTAGCTCTACTGGATATTTCTTTATGGTGGTTATTATTAGACTATTTCGTAGAGGAAGCGACGGAGGCGGAAAAGGCAATTGTAATTACGACCACGATGCTTACTTTCGGTATGGGTGCATCCACACAGGCGCTTTTTGCTAGAGTCGGAGGAGGTATTTTCACGAAAGCAGCGGATGTCGGTGCGGACTTGGTAGGTAAAGTGGAAGCCGGAATTCCAGAAGATGATCCTCGAAATCCGGCGACTATTGCCGACAATGTGGGAGATAACGTGGGAGACGTGGCCGGAATGGGTGCTGATCTTTACGAGTCTTATTGCGGTTCTATATTGGCAACGGCAGCATTGGGTGCAGCAGCATTCCGTATGGAACCGGATGTGCAATTTAATGCCGTGTTGGCTCCGATGTTGATTGCCGCATTCGGGGTGATCTTATCATTGCTTGGTATATTTCTGGTAAAGACAAAAGAGGGGGCTTCTCAACAACAATTATTGCGGGCCCTTGATCGGGGAATCAATGTGAGTTCCTTGTTAATCGTGGGTGCCAGTTTCTTGGTCATTCATTTGCTCGGTTTGAGTTATTGGATATGCGGATCGGTGATCGTGGGGTTGGCAACGGGTATTATTATCGGAAAAGCGACCGAGTATTATACTTCTCATGCTTATAAACCGACTCAAGATATAGCTAAAAGTTCGGAAACGGGGCCTGCAACCGTGATTATTAAAGGGATAGGAACCGGAATGATTTCGACAGCTATCCCGGTACTCACGATTGTTGCGGGCATTATACTCTCGTTCCTGTTTGCAGCAGAATTCAGTTTTGCCAATATGTCCATGGGATTGTATGGTGTGGGTATCGCTGCAGTAGGGATGCTTTCCACGTTAGGTATAACTTTGGCCACGGATGCTTATGGACCGATTGCCGATAATGCCGGGGGAAACGCTGAAATGAGTCAGTTGGGAGAGGAAGTTCGTCACCGTACGGATGCGCTTGACGCTTTGGGTAATACGACTGCGGCCACGGGTAAAGGATTTGCTATCGGATCTGCAGCATTGACCGGGTTAGCATTGATTGCCTCTTATATCGAAGAAATCAAGATTGGGCTATTGCGGATGGGCGAGGAAGTGCTGAAAATTGGAGATAACGTGGTGCGGACGGCTGATGCCACGTTGACTGATTTTATGAATTACTATGATGTTACCTTGATGAATCCGAAGGTGTTGTCCGGAATCTTCATCGGTTCGATGATGGCTTTCGTGTTTTGTGGTTTGACCATGAATGCGGTAGGGCGGGCTGCCCAGAAAATGGTGAATGAAGTCCGTCGGCAATTTCGGGAGATCAAAGGAATTATGACAGGGGAAGGAGAGCCGGATTACGCTAAATGCGTGGAAATTTCCACGAAAGGGGCTCAACATGAAATGGTTTTCCCGTCTTTGCTGGCGATCATTATTCCAATCGTTATGGGGTTGATTTTTGGCGTTTCGGGTGTGATCGGGTTATTGG
>DYVS01000162.1:0-18957 GCA_020743075.1 Butyricimonas virosa
GATTGCTGACGGAAATTTTAATGAACCGATACCTATGATCGGGAACAAGGACGAAATTCAGGAACTACGGGAATCATTTGTCTATATGCAAAAAAGAATCGTCGAATCAATCGAGAATCTTAGGATCAGCACGATCGAAAAAGAGAAAATAGAAGGTGAAATGCGTGTGGCTCAACGCATCCAAGAAAGATTCCTTCCCTCAATACCTCGAATCTCGAAATTCCATTTCTCCCTATATGCCCGTCTGGAACAATCCAAGGCTGTCGGCGGAGATATGTACAGTTATTTCGTGAAAAGAAACTGCCTCTATTTTATCGTGGGTGACGTGAGAGGGAAAGGTATTCCGGCCGCTTTGTATATGGCCTCGGTTGCCACCCTCTTTAATTATATCGCTCCCCGGAAACGTACTTCCTCGGACATCTGTAATACTATTAATAATTACATGAGTGACAACGTGGAAGACGATATGTTCATCACCATGTTCGTCGGTATTCTCGATTTAAAGAATGGGATGTTATCTTATGCTAACGCAGGCCATCCTTTCCCAATTCTATGTACACGGGAAGAGAAAGAGGTGAAATTCCTTGAAGATTCATTGGGTATTCCAATCGGTGTCATGCGAACCATGTATAAAGAAAGCTGCTATCAAATGGAAAGTGGCGATATGCTCTTCCTATACACGGACGGGCTGACCGAAGCCCAGAATTCTGAACGCCATTTTTACGGGAAGGAACGAGTGAAAAAGGTTATCGAATCTAACCCTTGTGACACCCCGCAACAACTGGTTCATATCGTCCTAGATGATCTGAAAGAATATACCGGAAATAGCCATGAAGAAGCGGACGATCTGACTTTGTTTGCAGTGCAATATTTATAAAAGAGAGAAGGCAATAGTCATTTTTCAAACTCCCTCCCTCTTTGATTCATTTCTTAAAATCTCGGTCGACTACTTGTAAATAAGCTTTCAATAACTCTCCATCTTGGGGATTGGTGCTAGATCCTATCGGCTTTTTTGTTTTCAGATCATAGATGTATGCCCCGTTATTCGTCACCACTGCCGCCGCATTCGTGAAAGAATAAAAAGCAAAAGGTACTGCTGTCGGGTTCAACAGATTCTTGCTGTAATGGAACGCCTCGGCGTTCATTCCCAACTGGGCAAACAATGTTGCCACCATATCAGTCTGAGATCCCAATATATTGACCACGGAATCCTGCACGTTCATCGCTCCTCCCGTGAAGATCATCGGAATTCGATAAGCCTCCGGCAAATGAGGTTGTAAATTCCCCACGTGACGGGTGCCATGATCGGCTACCAGCACGAATAAGGTGTTGTCCCAAAGCCCCGATTTCTTACACTTTTCAAAAAATACTCCCAGACATTGATCCGTGTACGCAATCGCATTCTTCAACTTGGAACCACTATCGTCTCCCAGAATCTTTGTCTCCATAGGAACAATAAAGGGTTCATGACTACTCATCGTAAATGCCATATACATGAACGGTACTTGGGCAATTTTCAAATCTTCGTAAAGACGATCAAGCATATACCCGTCATGTACCCCCCATTTGAAACGGTTCTCGATGGCTTCTCCCGAAAAATCATCCTCAGTAACTGTACCTTGGAAGCTCATGGTCACGTAAGAACGGAATCCGCCAAAATTGAGATCCCCCGCATAATAAAAACGAGTAGAGTATCCTTCTGCCTCGAAATTCAGCGGGAAACGGGGTTGTTCATAAGTCTTATTCGGATATTTCAACATGGATGCGTTCGGATAAGCGGGGAAACCGCTAATCACCCCCAAAATACCCCGGTCTGAACGATTTCCGGTTGCGTATATATTAGAGAAAAATATCCCTTCCTTAGCTATTGCTTGTAAATTAGGCATGGCGTCCCAAGCGTTTAACGTGAATGTTTCCAACAAGAGTACCACCACGTTAGGTTTATCGGTTTTCAATACCTTGGGATAATCTCCCGTTTCCACATACACGCTATCCACCAACTGTTGAGCCTTATCCTCCGGCATAAAAGCATAATTTCCCTTTACCTTGTCAATATGCATTACCTCGTACAGGAAGTTCCATACCGGATTAACCGCAGCCTGATTCGCATACATATTTTTGTTATTGAAAAACACGAAACTCACGTTCATTGGGGCCACGTTGAAACCGCCTCTCACGGGAATAAACGCAACACCACCTAAAATAAGATATACGACACCGTGCCATAATGCCTCTCGTCTGTCCGTACGAAAAGTCTTGGCCACCCAACGGCGGTAAATCGCATAAAAAACAGCCACCATGACCGCATAGAGTAACAAGAGCAACAGAATCAACCCCGTCGGAATTGAGGCCATCGCCTCTCCGGGTGTCTTCAAGTAAAACAAGGGAGTTGCATCCATGTGATACCCCCAATTCTTGAATAATTCCAGATCTCCCACAATAATCAGACTCGATACCACTAAAAGCAAAAGCGTCAGGCAGGAGAAAATACGTTTCAATATTTTTGCGGATAAAAAGACACCTATTGCCATCAGAACACAGGACAACAAAATCACGTACCCGCCAAACGAAAGATCCATGCGGAACCCTTTGGCAAAGATCATCATGTAATCATGTCCGGTAAGAGTGACAGTCTCCTTGTATTGATATATCAAGAACACCACCTTGGCCACCCATGAAAATACAATCCAAAAGAGATAGTATTTTAGCAAAAACAGTAATTTATCACGCATAGATTAATTTTAGATTTTAAATTTTAGATTAAACTCCTCCGTCAGCTTCGCTGCCACCTCCTCTATAAACAGAGGAGGTGCTGGTAACTCTTCCCAAAGACAGGAAGTATTTCAACTCTCCCTCTGTTCATAGAGGGAGTACCCCGAAGGGGGGAGGGAGTTTATTTTTCATTTTCAATTCTCCATTTTCAATTATTAAAACGGTGCTTTACTACTATTCGCCGGATTCTCGAAACTCTTGCCTCCCTCCTGGAAATCGGAATCCAATTGTGGCATTTGTGGAGCCGCATCCTCGTTCATCCGGGAGCCGAAAGTAACCGTCTTCACTGTAGAACCTCCCGATGCAAACGGAGAAACTTCTTCCAAATCACAGAATTGCGCCAACTCGTTACGGAATCGCAACTGAATCTCTCCTACCGCACCATTACGATGCTTAGCTATAATAATATCGGCAATCCCTTTCAAGCTGTTTCCCATACTGTCCTCCATAATCCCGTAACGTTCCGGACGGTGAATGAAAAGCACCATATCGGCATCCTGCTCAATGGCCCCGGATTCACGCAAGTCAGACAACATCGGTTTCTTGGCATCTCCCGTACGTTGTTCGACACCACGATTCAACTGGGACAAAGCGATCACCGGTATATTCAATTCCTTAGCAATAATCTTCAACTGCCGCGAAATCATACTTACCTCCTGTTCCCGATTTCCCCGCATATCCGCCCCGGCAGTCATCAACTGTAAATAGTCAATAATCAACACTTTGATACCGTATCTTTGTTGCAAACGCCGACACTTGGCCCGCAACTCGAATATAGAAAGGGCCGGAGTATCATCCACGTATATCGGAGCCTTGATCAAAGCTTTAATTTTCGAGTGTAACTGTTGCCACTCTTCCTCGCTTAACTTACCATTACGTATTTTCTCGGAACCCAACTCGGTCTCGCTGGCAATCAGACGATTCACCAACTGCACCGAAGACATCTCCAAAGAGAACAAAGCGATGGGCTGGTTGTGGTTCACCGCCATATTCCGGGTCATGGACAACACGAATGCCGTTTTACCCATAGAAGGACGAGCGGCAATAATCACGAGGTCGGAAGGCTGCCAACCGGAAGTCACTTCATCCAAAGCGTTGAACCCGGAAGGAACCCCACTCAATCCATCTGCACGTTTACCGGCAGTCTCTATTCCCTTGATCGCTTCATCTATCAAAGCATTAATAGCCGTTGTCTCTTTTTTTATATTTCCCTCAGCAATCTCGAACACCTGCTTTTGGGCCATATCCACCAAGTCGGCCACATCTGTTGCCTCGTCGTATGCCTTGTTCTGTATGTCGGTACAAACCCGGATCAATTCCCGCTGAATATATTTCTGCACCACGATACGGGCGTGGAACTCGATATGAGCCGCAGACGCCACCTTCGAAGTCAGTTGAGCCAGATAGTAATATCCCCCTATCTCTTCCAGTTCCCCCAAACGTTTCATTTCCTCGCTCACGGTAAGAATATCCACCGGTTCGTTATTCAAGGAAAGGTTTTGAATTCCCCTGTATATCTTTTGATGTGCCTCCTTATAAAAACATTCCGGTTTCAAGAAGTCACTCACGGTAATAAACGCATCCTTCTCCAACATCAGAGATCCCAAGATAGCCTCCTCCAGATCTACGGCCTGCGGTGGCATTTTCCCGTATTCAGTTTGTAATGACTTGTAATTATACTCCGGTTTCTTCGCCATATTAAATCACTTTTAACTCTTTCAATTTCCAGAAACAACGAACAGTTGCCCGCACGTCCGCCAAAGCATCATGAGCATTCTCAAATCCTTCCCCGAACAGAACCTGGTGTAACTCGGATAACTTCGGAGATTTGAATCCCTGTTTTCCACCCGGCAATTTACAATAATTCGTGGACATTTTCATCGTACAGTATTTCGGTTTCAGAAATAAAGAAGTCATCATCCGTTTCCGCTCGAATTCAGCCCCCACAATACATTCGTCAAAACTGATATTATGCCCGATCAAGGCATAGGCCACATCGATCTTATCAGAAAACAGCTCCAAGGTTGATAACAAATCTTGCCCTTCCTCTTGGGCTTTTATTGTGGTAATCCCGTGTACACGGGATGCCTCCACCGGAATAGAAAACCCTTCCGGTTTAATAATATCGCTACGTTCCTCGATAATATTCCCCTTATCGTCACACATAATCCACGCAAGTTGCACCAACCGGGGCCAATTATCAACGTCCGTCACGGGAGCATTCCAACGCTGCGGAAGTCCCGTCGTTTCCGTGTCAAAAAATAAAAACATCTTTACTATATTTACAATTTATGACTTACGATTTATGATTTTCTTTACCACGCCTACACCTGAAATCATAAATCGTAAATTCGAAATTATTTCGTTTCGCCGTTTTCAAAACTCTTGTTATACTGGTGCATAGCCCGGTAGCTCATACCCATGCTGGAGAACCCACCATCGTGGAACAAATTCTGCATGGTCACTTTACGGGTCAAGTCAGAGAACAAGGTGATACAATAATTCGCACATTCGTCGGCAGAGGCATTTCCCAATGGGGACATCCGTTCCGCAAAATCTATCAGAGAATCAAAACCTTTAATACCGCTACCGGCCGTGGTCACCGTCGGGGATTGCGAAATCGTGTTGACACGAACCCGTTTTTCCCGTCCGTAAATATACCCGAAACTACGGGCAATAGACTCCAACATCGCCTTGGCATCCGCCATATCATTATATTCGAACATGGTACGTTGTGCAGCCACGTATGAAAGTGCCACAACAGACCCCCATTCATTAATCGCATCCAATTTCTTCGCCGTCTGGAGAACCTTATGGAAAGAAATAGCCGAAATATCCAATGTTTTTTGTAAAAAATCGTAATCCAGATTATCGTAAGGACGTTTTTTTCTCACGTTCAACGACATGGCTACCGAGTGTAATATAAAATCAATCTTCCCTCCCAACAATTCCATCGCCTCTTTAAATAAACGCTCCAAATCTTCCTCACTAGTTGCATCTGCAGGAATCAATGGAACATTATTCTTCTCCGCAAAATCCTTGATCTGTCCCATCCGGATAGATAATTCAGTGTTCGTCAACACGATCTCTGCCCCCTCTTCCAAACATTTCTCCGCCACTTTCCATGCAATAGACATCTCATTCAACGCACCGAATATTATCCCCCTTTTTCCTTTCAATAAATTGTAACTCATAAAACTGTATTAAATTAAAAAATTCTTTCTACTATTAAAATTGACCGAGTAGCAACCGGGCATTCTCCAACGCTGCATCACTGACAACACTCCCGCTGATCATTCCGGCTATTTCCGCCACCCGCTCTTCATCTGTTAAACGACGGATACGGGAAATTGTTCCCACCTGATCGTCTTCTTTATATACCTTAAAGTGGTGATCTCCCGCCGCAGCAATCTGGGGCAGATGGGAAATACTGATCACCTGCATCCGGCGAGCCATCTCTTTCATCATCTCAGCCATCCGGTGAGCGATTTCCCCGGAAACTCCCGTGTCAATCTCGTCAAAGATAATGACCGGCAACTGTTTCGTACGGGAGAGGATGTACTTCAGCGACAACATCAACCGGGAAATTTCTCCCCCGGATGCCACTTTTACCAGTTCTCCCGGCTCCTGATTCTTGTTCGCCGAAAACAGAAAACTCACATCATCTTTTCCCGTGGCCGTAAAATGATCCAACGGGGTGATCATAACCTTGAACACGGCATGTTTAATTCCCATGCTTACCAGCAATCCCCGCATCTCTTCTCTCAATTTTTCCTCCGATGCCACACGGGCTTTATGTAGCTTACCCGCCAACAAATCCATTTCCGCCTCCACGGACTTAATTTGTTTTTCCAACACTTCGATCTGTTCCGTAAAGGATTGTATTCCTTTCAACTTCTTCCCTAACTCCTCCTTTAAAGCGATCAGTTCTTCGACTTTTTCTAACCGGTGCTTATGTAGCAAATCATACATCGCATTCAATCGCTCGTTGATCACGTCGACTCTTGCCGGGTTGTATTCCACCCGTTCCGCCATTCGTTCCGATTCATCGGCTATATCTTCCAGTTCGAGAATCACCGAACTCAGACGTTGCTCGTAGTCGGTGGCCTCTTTCACGATCCCCCCTAATGTCGCCATTCTATTCTTCACCCCTTTCAAGGCCTGGATAACGGGATTATCCGATTCCGTTAATACATACGTCGATTCGGAAAAAGCAGATTTAATATTCTCCGCATTATTCAACACGGCCAGCTCTTCCTCCAACTCCTGTTGTTCTCCTTCCCGCAGACGGGCTTCATCCAGTTGATTAAACTGAAATTTCAGGTAATCTTCCTCCAGAGCCGCTTCCTTTGCTTGCAGCTTCAGCGAAGTCAGTTCCGACAACAATCCCTGTCGGCGGGTATATTTTACCCGATAATCTTTCAATAACGCTTGATTACCGCAAAAAGCATCTAGTATTTCCAATTGATATTCCGGTTGCCCGATAAGTAAAGACTGATGCTGCGAATGTACATCGACCAAGAAACTCCCGAACTCTTTCAATAATTTGTTATTAACGGGAGTATCATTAATAAACGCCCTCGATTTACCGTCTGCCGTCAATTCTCGTCTCACAACCACCTCGTTGTCATAATCCAAGTCATTATCAGCAAACCATTGCTGTAAATCGTACCCCACGACATCATACGTGATCTCGACCACGCATTTCCTGTTCTTATCCATAATGGCTGCAACATCAGCCCGCTGTCCCAACGTCAGCCCGATCGCACCCAACAAAATGGATTTTCCCGCACCTGTTTCCCCGGTAATAATCGTAAATCCCTTCTCTAGCTCGATATCCGTTTTATCGATCAAAGCGTAATTTCCTATATGGATGTTCTTTATCATTCCTACAACCTTTATTGCATAAATCATGCGAAAGTACTAATAATTTTCCATTTTCAATTTTCCGTTTTCAATTTAATTAGTACTTTTGCGCACCGGTTTAAATATATAGTTCTTTATAAAATGACAAGTAGAAGATTAATTAGAATTAAAGTTTTACAGCTTTTATATTCTTACACGAAGAAAGAGGGAGTGACAATTACGGAAGTGGAAAGAGATTTATTCAAAAGTATAACCAAAAGTACGGATTTATACTATCACGTTTTTCTCTTAATCACGGAAATCCAACGTCGTGCATTTTTAAAAATAGATGCTGCCCGTAATCGGAAACTTGCATCGCAAAGAGAGTTAAACCCGAACACTCGCTTTATTGATAACCCGGTAATCAACCAAATTGCCAATAACCGGAAATTCAAGACCTATGTTTCCACGAATCTGGTTTCCTTAAACGAGTGTCAAGACGTGGTCGCCTTATTATATGACCGCATGATGGAAATGGATTTTTTCAAGCTTTATATGTCCAAACCCAGTGCGACCTACGAGGATCACAAAAAACTCGTGCTCGACATGATCACGGAATTAATCGCAGAAGACGAAGATTTCGACCAAGCCATGGAAGAAAAGAATATTTTCTGGAATGACGATTTCGAACTCGTGTTGAGTATCGTGTACAAAACGGTGAAGAATATGAAAGAAAGTTATTCTGAAGACACCGTTTTCTTTATCTCCTTATATAACGAGGAAGAAGACTTGAGTTTCGCGAAAACCCTGTTCCGAAAATCCATTCTCGACATGAAGGAAAACTTGGAATTAGTGGATCAATTCACAACCAACTGGGAACTCGACCGTATTTCCGACATGGATAAACTAATTATGGATGCAGCAATCTGCGAACTGAAATATTTCCCCTCGATCCCCGTGAAGGTGACTCTGGACGAGTATATCGAAATTTCCAAGAACTATTGTTCCCCGAAAAGTAGCGGGTTTATTAATGGTGTTCTCGACAAAACCGTGGCTCTTCTGAAAGAAAAGAATGAAATCAGAAAAGTCGGTCGAGGTTTGATGGAGTAATACTACCCCCTCCAGCTCCCCCTTACACAGGGGGAGAGCTAATTACCAAGCTCCTTTATCAATACATTCATCAACTCCCTCATTCAAAAGAGCGTAATCCAGCAGACTGCTATGCATCACAATGGCAATATCATCTCCCGTTTCCCTAACACGACGCATCACCTCTTCACCCTTCATTTTCGACATATTTCCATCTAGAAGTAATAAATGCTCGCAACACTAGTGATAGTATGCTGACAAACAGGAGAATAACTAACAAAATAGCCCCCATTCATACTTGTCATGTAAAACATTAATTAACAGATTATCCATTTATCCCAACAAATAAAGGGTGACACTAGCCACCCTTTACATTCTAAACTAAACTAACCAAACTTTTGTATCACTACAATAGTCAACTCATACGCTATATTAGCTCTGTAAATATAGAATATAAATATTAAAAAAACAAGTTTTTTTAATATTTACTTGAAAAATCTTTAGCCTGATAATTCTTGATGTACTCCATCGCCTCTTCCACCGTATTCACAACGGTATACAGCCCGTCATAGGCCTTTGACACGAATCCTTCCTTGCGAATATTACTGATAAAAAGGAAAAAATACTCGTAAAAATCGTTCGTATTAAGAAAAATAATTGGTTTATTATGTATTCCAAGCTGTTTCAAAGTAATCACTTCCGTGATCTCCTCCAGCGTTCCCCATCCTCCAGGTAATGCGATAAAAGCATCTGCTTTTTCACGCATCATGCTCTTTCGTTCTTTCATATCGGGTGCCACGATTAATTCGGAAATACCTTCTGCCGAAACACCCCGGTCTACAATGCATTGTGGAATAATCCCGGTCACCTCTCCCCCACCATTTTTCACGGCATCCGACACCTCACGCATCAACCCGCAATTTGTTCCACCGTATAGCAACTCCCATCCCCGCATCACGATCTCTTTCCCCAAATCAGCCGCAGCCTCAAAATACACGTTATCAACACTCTCCGATGATGCACAAAACACACAAATTTTCATAGATTAAAAGTTACAGTTTGCAAGTTATTCATTTCATAAAACAAATTGCAGATTAATAGTACAAACCTGTAACCCATTAACCTGCAACTTGAAACCACATTGACGATTAAGCGTCAATATTAGCGTATGTAGCGTTCTGTTCGATAAACTGTCTACGAGGTGGAACATCGTCACCCATAAGCATGGAGAAAATTCGGTCTGCCTCGGCAGCATTCTCGATCGTCACCTGACGCAACGTTCTACCATCGGGAGACATAGTCGTGTCCCACAACTGTTCTGCAGTCATTTCACCAAGACCTTTGTAACGCTGGATATGCAAACTGCTCTCTTTACCCGCTCCCATTTCCTGAATCAATTGCAAACGCTGTTCTTCCGTCCAGCAATAGCGTTGCTCCTTTCCTTTCTTCACGGAGTAAAGAGGCGGAGTTGCGATATACAGATAACCGTTTTCAATCACCGATCTCATGTAACGGAAGAATAATGTCATAATCAACGTGGCAATGTGCGCCCCGTCGACGTCGGCATCAGCCATGATCACGATCTTGTGGTAACGTATTTTTTCCAAATTAACTGCTTTACTGTCTTCCGCCGTACCAATCGTGATACCCAAAGCTTGGAAGATCATTTTGATTTCCTCACTTTCCCACACGCGATGAGCCAACGCTTTCTCCACGTTGAGGATTTTACCTCTCAATGGAAGGATTGCCTGGAATTTACGGTCACGCCCTTGTTTAGCCGTACCCCCTGCCGAGTCTCCCTCGACAAGAAATATCTCGCAGTTCTCCGGGTTATTGTCCGAACAATCCGCCAATTTACCGGGCAAACCGGAACCGGAAAGCACCGTCTTCCGTTGCACAAGTTCACGGGCTTTACGGGCCGCATGACGAGCTTGTGCGGCAAGGATTACCTTGTCCACGATAGCACGGGCATCTTTCGGATGTTCCTCCAGATAATTTGCTAATGCAACACTCACTGCTTGAGCCACGGCCGACCCGACCTCAGTATTACCTAACTTAGTCTTGGTCTGTCCTTCGAATTGAGGCTCTGCCACCTTCACGGAAATAATAGCTGTCAGACCTTCACGGAAATCCTCCCCGCTAATATCAAACTTCAACTTACTTAACATCCCGGAATTATCGGCATACGTCTTCAAGGTTTGCATCACTCCCCGACGAAATCCGGCAAGGTGTGTTCCCCCCTCGATCGTGTTGATATTATTCACATAAGAGTAAACATTTTCCTTGAACTCCGTGTTGTAATGCATGGCCACCTCGATCGGAATTCCATTCTTCTCGGTCGTGATATGAATGGTTTCATCAATCAATTTTTCCCGGGTTTCATCCAAGTATTCCACGAATTCACTCAATCCCTTTTCCGAGTAGAAAACTTCAGACTTGAACTCGTTTGTGTCCGAATCAATTGTTCGTTTATCGGTTAACGACAAACGGATCCCCCGGTTCAGGTAAGCCAACTCCCGCAAACGGGCAGCTAAAATATCATATTTATATTCTGTTACATAAAATATAGAATCATCTGGCTTGAAATAGATCGTCGTACCCGTCCGATCCGTCTCGCCAATCACTTGCACATCTGCTAACGGGAATCCTTTACTGTACTCTTGGCGCCAGATTTTACCTTCACGATAAATGGTTGCGACCAATTTTGTGGAAAGTGCGTTCACACAAGATACACCCACCCCGTGAAGTCCTCCAGAAACCTTGTAAGAACCTTTATCAAATTTACCACCGGCATGCAGAATTGTCATCACGACTTCCAGAGCCGAGCGATTCTCTTTCTGGTTCATTCCCGTCGGAATTCCACGTCCATCGTCAGACACGCTGATCGAGTTATCCTCGTTAATCGTTACATCAATATTTTTACAATAGCCAGCCAACGCCTCGTCAATCGAGTTATCGACCACCTCGTACACCAAATGATGCAACCCTTTCGTATTAACATCTCCAATATACATGGACGGACGCATACGAACGGCCTCTAACCCCTCCAACACTTGAATACTATCAGCCGAATACTCGTTATTCGTTTGCTCTATTTCTTCACTCATGTTCTGCTCTAATTCTTCACTCATATGATATATTTAATTGTTTTTTCTTATTTCTTATATTCGCTAAACTGTTCATTCACAGCCGGAATTTTATCCCGACACAAAACATACAAATATACGAAAAATCAGCTATAATATCGAAAGTATTAAGATATATTTTCCTCTCGTTAACACATCAATTGAATCGTCATCTATAATGCCGGAATTTCAAATATCCTTACTCTTGAATCATCTACAACAATTTTAACTCATAACTTCAATCGCAACATCACGCATCACCTTAAATCCCAATCGTTCGTCCTCCTCGCAGCCCATTGGGGGTGAAGTTGACATCATTTAGATTGGCTTTCCTTATCTTCATTTCTTCGGGGTATTGGCTGCCTGTCAGGCAAACATTTCATATACCGTTCTAAACGCTCAAACTGTTCCCGAATCGGGGAATATTCCATTTCATCTATTTTCTCCCGATACAAATCAAACAAACCGAGAGTTCCCCGCTTGTCATAAGTATTCAAATAATATAAACAGATTCCATGCAAAATACGTTCCCCCGTCCACACGGCCAAAGGAGCCCAACCGGAAACATTAAAAATATCCAAGGCTTTCTCAACCTTCTCATAATCGTTCATTTCCTTAAAAAAAGAAAGTCCCACGCTCTCGAACTCCACGATCCACTTTTGCACGAGTGAATGAAGCTTTGCTATTTTCATCTGAAACCACGGCTTATCATCCAAAGGTATTCCCAAGTACTTGTAAGCCCACCCGACATCCAGCACGCCGCAAATAGGCATACAGTCCTTTTCCAATATAGCCTCCTTGTATAATTGACTGACTTTCTTACAAGTTACAAAGTACTCCGTACGCAAAGACAACTGATCATTCTCCCAATTCGTGAATCGAAGAATACACTCGTTCTTCCATTCACGATCCTCATAAACAAACACATTTTTAGCCTTCATGAAATGATAGCCATGCCTCTCCATGACCGGAACAATTTGCTCGATAAAAAGCCCCTTGATACCTTCACCTTTCATTTTCGTATGCATATGCTTATCTATAAATTAAATGCCTGACCCTTTTTATCAACAACAAAGAGAATAAAATTTTCTTTATTTTCCCTATAAAAGTTCATAAAGTTTACAAACTTTTTCTTTATTACCTATATATAATTCGGCCACAAAGCGTGATTCATGAGATACCGGTGTTAAATTTATATATCCAGACACGATTCGCCCCGCCTCTATTAGCAAGGGATGCACGTCTCTATTCTTCTCCACCGATTGCATAATTTCTCCCGCCTTAGGAGAAAAGCGAATATTAAAAACACCCTCAACGCTCTCTTGTAAATAACGCTGCAAAGCGATTGAAACAATTCCCATGTTATAACGCAGATTTATCTCGACACAAGGTTGTATGCCGAATTCTCCTGACTCGTCCTCGTATATCATCATATCCACCCCCATGTATCCCACGTACTTCCCGTGAAACACCGTGGTTAACACCCTCTCCAACTGTTTCCGGATCTCATGCAGCAACTCTGCTCCTATGTATTTCGCAATCATCCCCTCCAAACTAGCATTCGATGCCACCCTGTTCCCCTCGTATTCCCCCCGTCGACTCGTTTGGAAAACAGAATACCCAAGAAAATTCAAGTGAAACAAACGATCCATTTCAAACTCCATAGCAAAATCCAACACTCGATTCAATCTTTTTTCCACCATCACGTACCCTTGTTTACGCAAGATACCGGATGAAACTTCCTCTTCTTTACACGTAATCTGTCCTTTCGGGATAAAAAGAACACCTTTACCGGAAGAGGACCAAGGAGCTTTCACCACGATATTTTCCTTTTCTGATAATAACCTGATTTCTGCCAACGTGTTACATTCACTAGGAATAATATCTTTCCCTAGACAGGGAATAACCCGTACCATCTCTGTCAAACAAGTAGCAGCCATTCGCCTGCTATATAAATCCCTCCGTTCATCACTCCACGTTGACATTACACTCTCCCTAAACTGCTCGCTACAACGACTTTTCAAATCTTTCAACAAATTATGAACCCGGGGACTCCATCCCCAAGGCTTTAACTCGCTAAAAGAAAGTAATTGAGCTTTTTCCCAGATCACCGGTTTACAATCCAGCCCGAAAACTTCTTCTCGACTTTTCATAAAGTCTAAGTCTGGCATCTTCGTGACCAACACATAATCCCCTTTTCCAGCCAAATATGCAGATAAAAACGCCAGATCACCGGCCATAATGGAAATATTCGTCTTTGGCGTGTAACCATTTGTTCCATTGGCTATTGAAATTTCATTATCCGGATTAAACAGATATAAATCTTGCATAAATGTTAAATTTTAGAGCAAAAATAACACTTTTGGCTTAAATTTTGTATTACAATTAAAAGTTTAAACGAAGAGGACGTGAACGGGTATCCACATTTATACAGATTTTAAACTAATAACAACAAGTTTCATTTATTTTGCAAAAAGTGAAACATTCATTTCGGGATAACCGTAGGATATATCGTGTAAACTTGATAATGATTGAAAAATTAAAACTTTAAATAAATAGATGAGATGATTTTACAACTAGCTTTCGTTTTAACAGCAATCATCATCGGAGCGCGTCTAGGTGGTATCGGACTGGGTGTCATGGGAGGTATTGGATTGGGAATTCTGACATTCGTGTTCGGACTGCAACCAACGGCCCCTCCAATCGATGTCATGCTTATGATCGTGGCAGTTATTTCCGCAGCAGCGTGTATGCAGGCTGCAGGGGGATTAGACCTCATGGTTAAAGTGGCCGAACGGTTATTAAGAAAAAACCCGGCACACGTCACAATTCTAAGCCCGTTAGTAACTTACGCTTTCACGTTTATCGCCGGTACCGGCCACGTTGCCTATTCCGTACTTCCGGTAATCGCTGAAGTTGCCACGGAAACCAAAATTCGCCCGGAACGTCCCCTAGGAATTGCCGTGATCGCTTCCCAACAAGCCATTACCGCCAGTCCCATTTCCGCAGCCACGGTTGCATTGCTGGGATTGTTAGCCGGTTTTGACATCAGCTTGTTTGACATTTTAAAGATCACCATTCCCGCCACGTTAATTGGTGTACTCGTCGGAGCCTTCTTCTCCATGAAAGTCGGAAAAGAACTTGTTGATGACCCGGAATATCAAAAACGTTTGAAAGAAGGTGTTTTCAATGACAAAAAATACGAACTGAAAGATGTTACCAACCAGAGAAGAGCAAGTCTGTCTGTTTTTGTTTTCATCATTGCCACGGTATTCATCGTACTATTCGGTTCGTTTGATACCATGCGCCCTTCATTCATGATCAATGGCGAACAAGTATTATTAGATATGCCATCTATCATTGAAATATTAATGTTATCCGCGGCAGCTATCATATTATTAGTAACTCGTACAGACGGGTTAAAAGCCGCACAAGGTTCAGTCTTCGGAGCTGGTATGCAAGCAGTAGTAGCTATCTTCGGAATCGCCTGGATGGGAGATACTTTCTTGCAAGGCAATATGGCAGAATTAAAATCTTCTATCGAAGAAGTCGTGAGACAAATGCCCTGGTTGTTTGGTATAGCCCTGTTCGTGATGTCTATCCTCTTATACAGCCAAGCAGCAACCGTTCGGGCGCTCATGCCTCTCGGTATAGCCCTAGGAATATCGCCTTATATGCTGATCGCCATGTTCCCGGCCGTCAACGGGTATTTCTTTATCCCAAACTACCCCACCGTGGTAGCTGCCATTAACTTCGACCGAACGGGAACAACACGAATCGGCAAATACGTGTTGAACCACTCGTTCATGATGCCCGGACTTGTCGCGACCATCGTGGCCGTCGGACTTGGATTGCTCTTTATACAGATTTTTTAAATACTCTAATTATAAGTAAATTTTAAATTACAGGTTATGAAAATGTTTAAGAATTTAAGTTTGCTGGTAGCCTTAGTGCTATTCTCTGTTGCGACCACGTTCGCACAAAAGTTGCCTAACATCCATATTCTGGCAACAGGAGGAACGATCGCCGGAACCGGAGCTTCTTCAACCGGAACCAATTACACGGCCGGACAGGTAGCCATCGGTACTCTTTTATCTGCCGTACCGGAAATTCAGAAAATAGCCAATGTAACCGGAGAACAAATCGTTAAGATCGGTTCACAGGATATGACGGATGACGTGTGGTTGACACTTGCCAAAACAATCAACAAATTACTGGCAAGAAAAGACATTGATGGAATCGTGATCACCCACGGAACCGACACGATGGAAGAAACCGCTTATTTCTTGAATCTTGTTGTAAAAAGTAACAAACCGGTTGTACTCGTAGGTGCAATGCGTCCCTCTACTGCTCTTAGCGCTGACGGCCCGTTAAACTTATACAATGCAGTGGTTGTTGCAGGAGCAAAAGAATCCATGGGTAAAGGAGTTTTAGTTTCCATGAACGGTATCATTCTCGGGGCTCACAGTGTTTTAAAAATGAACACGATTGATGTTCAAACTTTCCAAGCACCGAATTCAGGAGCTCTTGGCTATGTCTACAACGGCAAAGTATTCTACAATCAATCTCCGTTAAAAAAACACACCAGCCAATCCATATTTGATGTAACGAATTTGAACTCTCTTCCGAAAGTGGGTGTCGTGTACAGCTATTCAAACATGGAAGGTGACGTTGTTAAAATGATGGCCAACAGCGGTTATAAAGGAATTATCCACGCCGGATTAGGTAACGGAAACATCCACAAAAACGTGTTCCCGGAATTAATCAACGCACGTAACAAAGGCATCCTTATCGTTCGTTCAACCCGTGTTCCAACAGGACCTACCACGCTTGACGCTGAAGTAGATGACAATCAATACAAATTCATCGCTTCTCAAGAATTGAACCCACAGAAATCAAGAATCCTCTTGATGTTAGCTTTGACTAAGACTAACGATTGGAAACAGATCCAACAATATTTCAACGAATATTAATTCATAAAAGCACCCGAGTCCTTTAAAGCAGGACTTGGTGCTTTATTCATTTGTAATTCTAGTTATTATAACTAGAAATTATATTTCTATCAAAACGCAGAATATGAAAAAATTAGCTTTATTGATACTTGTTATGGGGTGCGCATCAGGCGCTTTCGCACAAAATACCACGAACGAAAAGACTCTTTTCGAACGAGTAACCCAAATAGAGAAAAAAATAGACTGGTTCAACTTCTATTTGAATATGCAAGGTTCTTTTGATGCCAGTTTTAATTATGACCAAAGCGGACTAAGCGAGGCTGCATTCAAGATGCGTCAATTCCGTATCGAGGCAAAAGGTAACATCACCCCTTGGTTATCCTATCGTTGGAGACAACGTTTAAACCGCGGGAACAACGGGGGCAACAACATCGATAATATGCCTACCTCCATTGATATTGCAGGTATCGGGGTAAAATTAAACGACCAATTTTCATTCTTTGCCGGAAAACAATGTGCCGCATACGGTGGTATCGAATTTGACTTGAATCCGATCGAAATCTATGAATATAGCGATATGATCGAGAACATGAGCAACTTCATGACCGGTTTGAATATCGCTTATCAAATCTGTGACAACCATCAACTTCAATTTCAAATCTTGGATAGTCGTAACGGTTCTCAAGAGGAAACGTATGGTCCCGGTTTTGAAAAAAGCCGTGCCCCACTCTTGTACACGTTGAACTGGAATGGTAACTTATTCGATGGAATCTATAAAACTCGTTGGTCAGCATCCGTGATGTCCGAAACAAAAGATAAGCAAATGTACTATTATGCTTTAGGTAATGATTTCACATTCTCTAAAAAAGTAAATATGTTTGTAGACTTCATGTATTCTGACGAACAAATCGACCGAAAAGGTATCATTACCGGTATACTAGAAAACAAGGATGCCGCTCTTCTTGACGGTCACAACGCACTTGATGCAGAATACTTGTCCGTGGTGACAAAAGTAAACTACCGTTTCCAACCGAAATGGAATGCTTTTGTGAAGGGGATGTATGAAACGGCCTCCGTGTCAAAAACACGTGGTGATATCGAAAAAGGTAACTATCGTACCTCTTACGGTTACTTGGCAGGTATCGAGTACTACCCGTTAGAAGACAGTAACTTGCATTTCTTCTGCACATTCGTGGGACGTTCTTACAAATTCACGGACCGTGCCGCCCAAAAAGGATACAACACGCAAAGATTGGAAGTAGGATTCATTTACCAATTACCGATGTTCTAACTATCAATAAATTAGATAAATCAAGAGAGGGAATATTTAAAGATATTCCCTCTCTTGATTTAACCTATTTTATTTTGAACTTGTTTTAACGAATGTTATTTTTGCACTACAAATAAAGCAAGAATTTACGGTCTAAATTTATAAACAAAACTATTACTATGAAAAGAACTAATCTATTCACTATTTTAGTGTTAAGCGGAAGCATTATTTTTTCAGGATGTGCCTCTATGAGCAACACGGGAAAAGGCGCCGCTATCGGAGCCGGCGGTGGAGCTGCGCTTGGAGCCGGCATCGGAGCATTGATCGGTAAAGGTAAGGGAGCTGCCATCGGGGCCGCCGTAGGGGGTGCGGTTGGAGCCGGAACTGGAGCCTTAATCGGCAAAAAGATGGACAAACAGAAAAAAGAACTGGAAGCCATCGAAGGAGCTCAAGTAGAAACCGTTACTGATGCCAACGACCTGCAAGCCATTAAAGTGACTTTTGACAACGGTATATTATTCGCCACGAACTCCAGTCAATTAAGCGCATCTTCCAGAGATGCCTTGACGAAATTTGCCACGTCATTAAAGAACTCACCGGAAACGGACATCACGATCTACGGTCACACGGACAACACCGGAACCCGTGCCGTGAATGAAAGAATCTCCAAAGAACGTGCGGAAGCTGTTGCCAACTTCTTGGTAGGAAACGGGATTGCCCGTAACAGAATCACCACGGAAGGACTTGCGTTCGATCAACCGGTAGCCGACAACAGTACGGCAGAAGGACGTGCCAAAAACCGTCGTGTAGAAGTATACATCACGGCAAGCGCGAACATGATCAAACAAGCAGAAGAAGGTACCTTGAAATAAGATACAATCACAAGTAACCACTAAAAGCTGGA
>DYVS01000163.1:0-11712 GCA_020743075.1 Butyricimonas virosa
TCTTTCGCAAACCCCTCCACGTGATCAGCCTCTTTTGAAAAGAAAGATTTGGGGATTAACAACGGGAAATAAGCATTACTATGCCCCGTTTCCTTGAACATCTTGTCCAGTTGTTGTTGCATTTTTTCCCATATGGCATAACCGTAAGGTTTAATCACCATACATCCTCTTACAGCTGAATTCTCTGCTAATCCGGCTTTTATGACCAGATCATTGTACCATTGCGAATAATTCTCTTCTCTTGAAGTTAAAAACTTAGCCATCTCATTATTTTTTGATAAAACAGCAGCAAATTTAAAACAAAAACTAGGAAATCCGATTATTATTTTCTATTTTTATAACATAGAATACCAAACAAGCCGTATGATGTGCTTGTAACAGGGGAACACCAAATGAATGGTACGCATTTTGTTAGAAGTAAATAAACCAATAGTCAATGAATTTGTCATACAAGAAAGGAATTAATATTATTACTATGAAGATAGCATTATATTTTTCAGCATTAGCAGTCTTATTAGGAGCCTGCTCTTCCTCGCAAAACTTCACACGAGCGCAGGAAGATGATATCTACTATGTTCCTGGTAAACGTTCCCTCTTCGCTCAAGAAATTAAAGACAAGACCGGAGTGGACATTACCCCGAATACTTCTTCTAGTTCTCAAATCAGCAAAAACACGAATAATGATAAAATTTACCCGAAGGAAATAGATAACAGTGTGAACCCAAAATCTCATTCCATCGGTATGGCACGTTATGCAACTGAGAAACAGGTGCAAAAAGAAGAAGCTAGAACCGGACAAACTGTTAATCGAATCGCAGTTCCGGCAGATGACGGGTACTGGATAGGAGGCTTTAAAGGTAGTGACAATGATTTGGAAGAATGTGTCCGGATCATGAATCGTTACCCGGAAGGTTTCGCCTATTTTGGAAACGGATATGAAATCGCCCAAAACCTCTCGTTTAGCTCCGACTGGAACGTATACACGATTGACGGTCGCTACTGGTGGTTCCCAAGCAGTTCGAACGTGGGACTATACTCTCAATTAATTTTCGGTAATTACCCCAAATACATCTGGACCGTGATTTGGAACGATCCTCGTTTTGATAGTTTTGCGTGGAGCAACAACGTAAGTTTTGGCTGGAACCGTTGGGGATGGGGAGCCTCATTTGGTTGGGGTAACTCTTGGGGATGGGATCCATACTGGAACAATTACTATGGTTACGGCTATAACCCGTGGGGATGGGGACATGGTTTCTACGATCCATGGGGATGGAATCCTTATTGGAATCACTACTACGGCTATCACCCACACTGGGGACACCGTCCAGGATATGGACATCATAACCCAAACTGGGGTAATCATCGCCCGGATTGGGGAGGTGCCAATAAACCGACAGTAACAACTCGTTACGCACCGAAAAAACAATACACAACGAATAGAAATGCCCGGTCATATAGTACCTATTCGAGAACATCAAGAAGTTCCGCAATACAATCCAGATCAAACAGCAATCGCTACGAGTCCGGCTCAAACTACAATCCATTCCATAATAACTCTAGCAATTCATCAGGAAGTTATTCTAGAGGAAACAGTGGATCTAGTTCCTATGGAAGCAGCTCAACGACACGTTCCAGTAGTGGAAGCAGCGGACCTGTTCAACGTACAAATTCGGGTAGTAGAAGATAAGTCTAATTAACAATAATTGTCTATGAAAATACTATATATATTTCCGATATTACTTTTTCTCTCTTTATTCGTTTCAGCTCAAAACGAAGAGGATGCCCTTCGATTCTCCAGATTAACCCCATTCGGTTCCGCAAGAGTTACTGCAATGGGAGGAGCATTCGGAGCATTAGGTGGAGATTTAACGACTCTATCTACAAATCCAGGCGGCATTGGAGTATTTCGTAAATCTGAGATTAGCTTTACCTCCATGCTTGATTTTGCTCACGCAAAAACAAAAGGCATCGATAATGAAAAAAATATGTATCTATTAGGAGGATTGGGATTCGTATTATCATTCCAACCTATGAGTAATAAATGGAAAAATATCAACATCGGTTTTAATTATACGAACCTAAATAATTTCAATCGTAATATTTTCCAAGGTTATTATGAAACTAATGGAGATTCATCTTTATCCAATATATGGAAAGAGGAAGCAGACGGTTTATCTCCGCAGGAATTAAACAATTTTACTACAGGACTCGCTTATGATGCTTATATGCTTTATTTAAGCCCCGAGGCTCTAGAAAACAAAGATTATAATTACCAAACTCCAATTAGAAGTATTGATCAGTTACAACATTACAAATACACGAGAGAACGGGGTTTTCAAAGTGAATATGCCATATCGGCAGGGGCTAATTATGATGACAAATTTTACTTTGGCATAACTCTAGGAATTCAATCACTGCATTACAAATCGTTTTCCGTGTACACGGAAGAAATTATTGGAGAAACAAATAACAAATTGGAAAAATTCAGTATGTACCAAGACTTTACAAGTAGTGGTGTCGGAATAAATTTCAAAGCAGGTTTTATATATCGTCCGATCCCTATTCTCCGTTTAGGTTTTGCCATTCATACACCTACATATTACGATCTTGATGCTTATGCCAATAATAATGTTTCTGCTAAATTCACAGAACTTCCGGTTGAAGACGCCACCCCCACGGAAAACTTTGAATATGGAGAAAGCGCATGGACCGATTATTCCTATAAATTAAAAACACCATGGCGACTTATGGCAAGTGCCGCAACAGTTCTAGGCCAAAGAGCTATTATCAGTTTTGACTATGAATATGTCGATTATACTACTGCAAAATACTCAAATGATGGTGCCAAAAATGAATATTTAGAAACTAACAATGCGATAAAAGCTATTTACAAGAGTACTCATAATTTCCGTGCCGGAGCAGAATATCGATTTAATAGCGTGTTCTGTTTACGGGGTGGTTATGCCTATTCTGCCTCACCTTACACGAAAGGAGAAATGAATGAAAAGAATGACATTCAAATAATCACGGGTGGTCTAGGATTAAATTTCGGAGTATTTTACGCCGACCTTGCTTATCTTCACAAGGCCTCCAAACTAAATGGTCTATTCTATTACTACGAAACTTCAAAAGGTCAAGTGATCGAATCACCTGAATTCCAAACGAAATTCAAAGACAACGAATTCAGACTAACATTAGGAATCAGATTTTAATAAATAAGAACGGGGACCAATCCAACAAAGTCCCCGTTTCTTCTTTTGCCATCTACAAATTATTTCTTCATCTCAAATCCTAAAAGAATCTCATCATACCCATCCATTAGTGAAGGAGTCGTTTTATCTGATTTCTTCAAAGCAGAAGATAATACACTGACAAAGTTCATAAGTTTTTCTGTATTGAAAAGTAATGACACCTGTTCTCCTGATTTCACCAACTGCACTTCCACACTTTTTACTGTGATCGTTTTTGCCAACATATAACGCAATGTCAATACTCGTGTTTTCTCGTCCAAAGAATACGTTCCCTTTAATACCTTCTTTCCTATCGTATTCGTAAACGTACTATCATTACTAAACGTATAGCTGAAATTCCCCGGAACAATCCCCAACTTCGTGTAAATATTCACCATTTTTTTCTCCAATGCCGAAGTTACCAACGAACCGCTCGCTTCTTTCAACAAATCCCCACTCGTCATTTTGCAAGCAGGCTCCACGTAGTTCCAAGTTCCTTGAAGATCCGAAAATTTAATCACGTTACCTGTTACAAGATTCACCACATCCTTTACCTTCGATGAATTCAAAATGTCCTTCAATGATTGGGCTTGTGCCATTTCTACTCCCCCAAAACACATCAATACACAACAAATCACAATAACTCGTTTCATAAAATATAATGTTTAGGTTTAAACACAAAAGCCTGTCTATCAGACAGGCCTCTATTTGAGCCAATTTGGGGACTCGAACCCCAGACCTACGCATTACGAATGCGTTGCTCTACCAGCTGAGCTAAATTGGCGATAACGGGTGCAAATGTACGACTATTTTTGTAATTTGAAAACGATAAATCAATTTTTTTCAACTCAAAACCGCACATTTTTTATACATTTGCAGCTACATTTTAATTATCAATAAGATGAAAAGAGGAATATCGACAATTATTTTTCAATTTGCTCTATCACTTTCCCTATTTTTATTATTGATCACGAACGTTTCGGCCCAAAAGAACGCTGTAGAGACCTCCGGAGATGTCATATATTATGCAACTCCAGTCTTCTGTTTGGCAACCACTCTATTGAAAAAAGATTATCAAGGAACCAAGCAACTTGCTTTTTCTGCAGTCATGGCTGTTGGAACAAGTTACATCTTAAAACACACGATCCGTAAAAAACGCCCGGATGGAAGTGATCATCATGCATTCCCATCAGGACACGCAACTGTTACTTTTCAAGGAGCTTCCTTTTTACAACGCCGATATGGTTGGAAATTCGGTGTCCCCGCTTACCTTTTATCCATGTACGTCGCTTGGGGACGGACTTATTGCGATAAACACGATTGGTGGGATATTCTTGGTAGTGCTGCCATTGGCATCGGTAGTTCCTATATTTTCACCAAACCCTACGGTCGTACACGTATCACCCTCACCCCTACCATACTCCAAAAGTACCCTGGAATCCACGCTTGTATCACTTTCTAACAGACTTCTAAATATTTTGTTAAAATAGTATTTAAAGAAATCATAAACCTTTTTTTAATCATGGAACATCCATATTATATGTCTATTTTTGTTTAAATCAGAACAACAACATATAATATGCAACTTCATATCTACAAAATAATCTTTCTTTTATTCACGCTAACCACACCCGTGATCTTGTTTGCCCAAACGCAAAAGAATGATACAATTAGAAAAGATACAACAACCACAATACCCGAAAAAAAAATTATCAAATACACACTAAAAGGTATCGTAACAGGAGAGACTGATGACGAAACTCTACCAGGTGCACACATCTATGTTGGAGAAGATAAAAAACCAACTACGGTAACTAATGCGATGGGAGAATTCACCCTAAAAGACCTCCTTCCAGGAGAGCTGGTTATTACCGCATCCTTTGTTGGTTACCAAGCTACAACCCAAAAATATCTGGTAAAAGTAGATACAAACGTCGGAATAATTAAATTACTTCCGGAAGTATTGGAAGAAGTCGTTATTACAGCAAAACCACCTTTAATCATTCAGAAAGGTGATACGACAGAATTCAATGCAAACGCCTTGAAAGTCCCGGAAGATGCAGAATTGGAAGACTTGTTGAAAAAATTACCCGGCTTTCAAATCGTCGACGGGAAATTAATGGCAAACGGGGAAGAAGTCAAGAAAATCTATATCGACGGAACCGAATATTTCCTTAGTAACCCGATGGCTGCCCTCCAGACACTTCCGGCCAGTCTTGTCAACAAGATAAAGATGTTTGACGGAAAAAGTGAAGAAGCTGATTTTTCAGGATATGATGACGGAAAAAGATTCCGCTCATTAAACATTGAGACCAAAAATCCTAACCAGTTGAAAGTGTTCGGTAAAGCTAACCTAGGATACGGCATTTCAGAAGACCTAGAAGATTCATTTAAAGATAATAACTATAATCTAGGAGTTTCAGCTAATGCCTTCAACAAAAAGCAAAAATTCTCCATACAAGGAAGCCTACGTAACACCAATCAAGGTTCCGAACTCCCTAATGCACAATACCACGGGAAAGGTGGTAATAATCGAGGGAAAAATTACTCCGTGGACTTCGCCAACACTTTTAGTAAAGGTACTGATATCGGTGGAAGTTACAGTGGTAGCAACAGCGAGTCTTATTCTGCCAATTCCAGTATTCAGGAATATTTCCCTTCTGAAAGTTTCCAGAGCAACATTTATAATTCAGAATCACACTCTTGGTCTGAAAGTTCAAGTCATAACGTGAATACCCGGTTTAACTACTCCATGAACAAGAAAAACAGGTTCTACTTCACTCCCTCTTTTTCATTTAGCAAATCAGATAGCCGATCATTGAACATGAATAGCAATATTCAAGACAACGACACGATAAATATCACGAACAGCAAAAATCAGAGTCACAGTGAAAATCACTCCTTCGGGGGTAATTTCTCCTGGATGCACGCCTTCCAGAAAACGGGCCGGACATTCACTCTAAACGGGAATATAAATATCAGTAAAAACGAAAACAATAATACACAACAAGATAGTAGTATTATAAACAAGAGAGACACGTTACGAAATCTCATTAACACCTCCGAAGGTATATCCAATTCATACACGGCTTCTATTTCTTATTCAGAACCGTTAACAGAAAAAGCCCGATTATCATTCAACTACTCTTTCAGTTACAACAAGAATAGTTCTGACAAAGAAAGTATGTCATACAAAGACGCACTTTTCACGGAAGTCATTGGTATTGACACCGCCTTAACGAATAAAACCAGTACCATAAGAACAAGTAATAGCCTAGGCATCCGTTATGGATACAATCAAGAAAAATTCTATTTCAGTGCCGGTGGCTCAATCAATTTATCAAGAGAAGAAAATAAATACGAATACTTGAATGCACCGGACTCTAACGTGAGAAATAATTACCTGAACCTTTCCCCTCAAGTAAATTTCAGCTATAATATATCCAAAAGATCAACCATGACTTTTTACTATAACGGGAATACAGATTCCCCCAGAGCCGAGCAATTACAAGATATTCTTGATGTGAGAGACCAATTAAATATTTCAACAGGAAATCCCAATTTGAAAAAAACATTCTCACAATCGGCCTCGATGACTTTTAGCCGAAGTATTGTAAGCGAAGAAAATTTCAGTTTCCTAAACGTAAATCTCAGTTTCCGGAACTCATTTAACAATATTGCCACGGCAACACAATTCATTTCAAAAGACACGGTTATCAACGGTTACCAAATATTGCAAGGAGCACGACTCACACGGCCCGTAAATTTGAACGGACAATGGGGGCTTTCCATGAATTCCAGTTATTCCTTCGAAATCAAATCTTTAAAATTAAGATTAAGTCCTTCTTTATCTTACAGTTATTCTCAAACACCTTCAATATATGATAATATAAAGAATTTAACAAATTCTCATAACGCATCATTCGGTCTTAACATTAATAGCAACATATCAGAGAACTTGGATTATAACGTATCTTCCCGCACCTCTTACACCAATTCGACAAGTACGACCACGGAAGGCTCTAGTTCCTTCTCTCAATCAGTCAACGCAAGTGCCAAATGGGTTTTCTGGAAAGAATTCATCCTTGCCGGAGATTACTCATATAGTTACACGCTAAGTAAAAAAGGTGGAAACGTGAACCAATCCAATAGTCTCTTAAACATGGAAATCGGGAAAAAATTCTTGAAAAGAAAACAACTTCAAGTCAGGTTCAAAGCAATGGACATTCTACGTCAAAGAAACTTGTTAAATTACAGCATTCAAGACCTGTACACACAAACCAGCTACAGCACGAATGAGCGGAATTACTACATGTTAACAGTTTCCTATCGCTTTAACTCCATAGGTAAAAAGAAAGCAGGAAGAAGTCCGGAAGGAACGCCTCCCCCCGGATTCTTTTAAAATTTAATTTCTCAACGAACATAACGCACCCCTATCCGCTCCTGTATTTGCGTGGGGGATAAATCCGTGTCAACCTTTATTTTATAACTCCTTCCCGGAATTATATCTATATAATTATCCGAAAAGAAAGTCGGTACTCCCGGAATATAGAACATGACATTACAAGCCAATTTATTCGAAGAAACCCGAATAAATTTCTCCCCATTCTCCTCCCCTGCCTGAATGGAGAAACGAGGCACTGGCAAATTCATATCCTTATGATACACGAAATAAACATTCTTTTCATCTAAGACCTGAGCACCTTGTAAACGTACCACAAGCATCATCTCTTTCTCCGCCTCTCCCGCAAGCAACGACTCCCGGTTCAATTTCCACAAAAGTGTCGAAGTATTCGCCGGTATAATTACTCCTTTTAGGGTACTGGAAACGAGATCCCCGTGAAAATCAAGAACCTCAATCTGCAATGCCCCGCGAACATCCTCCAATCTGTCACTCACGGCATAAATTGCCAAAGAATCCCCCTCCCACTTCGGAGCAACGATAACCTCTTTAAAACAATCCCGCATCACGTAATGCGCCGCTTTCCATTTATGGTAATAATCCGTCGTCGACCAACTGGCAACAGGCCAACAATCATTGATCTGCCAAATCAGAGAGCCCATACAATAAGGCATATTCCGACGATGTGCCTCGATACCCATCTTTGTAGAAAGTCCCTGCAACACGTGGGTCATGTAAATAAATTGTTCAAACTCTGCCGGAACCCGGTAATACATTTTCATATAATCCAGAATACGCCCGTTACCAATATAACTCCTTTGGTGTGATTTCATCACCTCCGACTCTATATCATAATCCTCCGGCAGTGCATATGTTTCTATCGTACTCATTTCCGGAAAGGACTGAAACCCGTATTCACTGCAAAAACGGGTAGTCACCTCATCAAAACTCTCCAATGGTCGAAAACCATGCCACACACCCCAGTAATGCTGGTCACCCGAAGTCGTCCCGTCCAATCCGTGCTGATCCGGTTCCGGCCCTGCCATCGGCGAAGAAGGCCAGTAATCATCCCCATCCGTGTAATCTTTCACCACCTCGGGAAGTATCTCGTGAAAAACCGTATAGTAAGCCTTGAAAACCGTATCCTGTTCCTCCTTCGTGAAAGCATTCTTCCATCCCCATCCCCCCGGCGCACCGTGTCGCCAAGCCAAAGCGTTTTCATTATTTCCACACCACAAAGCGATACTGGGATGATTCCGGATTCGAACCACATTGTCAATAGCCTCCAGACGCACGTTATCCAAAAACTCTTGATTCCCGGGATACATCGCACAGGCAAACATGAAATCCTGCCATACCATGATCCCGTACTTATCACAGAATTCAAAAAAAGCATCATCCTCGTATATTCCACCACCCCATATTCTGATCATATTCATGTTAGCATTCGCCGCATCCAATACCATTTTCTCGTACAAATCCCGGGTCACACGAGGCAGGAACACATCGTTCGGGATAGCGTTAGCACCCTTGGCAAACACGGGTACACCATTCAACTCGAAACCGAAAGATTCTCCCCATTGATCCTTTTGTCGAACTAACTTCAACGATCGTAACCCCGTCGTCACCTTCTTTTCCGCCACCATACCTTCCCCGCTGGTCACCCGAATCGTGAAATCGTACAGGTTCTGTTTCCCCAACCCGTTACTCCACCACAAGCGGGGATTCCGGATCACGTAAGGTATAGATATTTTATTCTCTCCCTTTTTCAATTCTTTTTGCTCCTGCAACAACACTTTCCCCTCGTTCATAATCGCCATTGTTACATTTTGTTGCTTATCTGAATTCACACTCATCTCCGCAACCAACTGAGCCGTTTCCTTTGTCACGGAAGGCTGGCGAATAAACACATCCTCCACCTTCACGTCATTCCAAGCCTCCAATATCACCGGACGCCATATGCCGGAAGTCACCAAACGAGGCCCCCAATCCCAACCGTAATGGTAAGGAGCTTTACGAGTGTACACGCTAACCCGGTCATCTCCCATGCCGCCTCGAACACTCTGATCATTATCTGCGGGTAACCTCAAACCGTAACGTTCCATCTCTTCCCGACCTTTAAGAGTCGGGGAAGCGAACACGATATGCAACTCGTTCCGACCTACTTTTAATTTCCCCTCAACATCAAACCGCCACGTCCGGAACATATTATCCGTACTTCCCAACTTCTCCCCGTTCAAATAAACATCGGCGTAAGTATCCAACCCCGTGAACGTGATTCGTTGATTGACCTTTTCCCCTATTTCCTCCGAAACCGTGAACTCTGTCCGGTACTCCCAATCCTTCTTATCAATCCATTGCAACTGCAACTCATTCATCCGGTAAAAAGGATCTTCAATCTTCCCGTTGGCCCGTAAATCCGTGTGTACCGTACCAGGTACCGTTGCGGGCAACCACGTCCCCGAATCCCTTTGGCGAAATTGCCAACCGGAATTCAATTCCATACGAATCTCTTTTTCGGTTGAACACCCGATTATTCCCCAAGTGACACAACCGAAAAACAGCATCCAAACTATTTTATTCATTAGACTTTGCCTCTTGTAGTATATGTTTTGCGAAATTATAACCTAATGCCTCGTAACGTTGAGTCAACAACTTCGCCCGATTCAAGAAATTAGAATATTCTCTATCTGCCTGCGGGGTCCATGCCACCTCTGCCAATGCGGCCATACGCGGCAATAACATATATTGGGCATGACTAAAAGTAGTGATATATTCCGCCCACAAATTAGCTTGTACCCCGATGATTTTCTTTCCTTCCTCGGCCGTCAATCCCTCTGTCGGGTCCAAACTATACACTTTCGCTACATCAACAAACCCTCCGATACTAAAAGGTTCCTTGTCAATATCTTTGGATTGATAGTAATCAAAATAAGCGTAATCATTCGGCACCATCACCACCTCGTTTCCTCTCTTGGCTCCTTTAATACCGCCCGTCTTACCTCTCCACGACATGACAATCGCTGTTTTAGAAACATCACCTTCCAATATCTCATCCCAACCGATAATTCTCTTACCTTTCTCTTTCAAATACCCCTCAATTCTGTGAACGGTATAATCTTGCAGTTCACCTTCTTCTTTCATATTCTCCTGTTTCATCCGGGCCTGACATTTCTTACACTTTTTCCAAGCATCCCTCGGACACTCGTCTCCCCCGATATGGATGATCTCTCCGGGGAATAATTCCGCAACTTCATCCAACACGCCTTCCCAAAACTCAAACGTTTTCTCGTTACCGGGGCAAAATACTTCCGGGAACACTCCCCACATCTGACACACCTCGTAAGGTCCACCCGTACATCCCAATTCCGGATAAGTAGCCAACGCAGCAAGTGCATGTCCGGGAAGCTCTATTTCCGGAATAATCGTGATATACCGATCGGCAGCATATTGAATAACATCTTTAATCTCCTCCTGCGTGAAAAAATACGGTCCGTATGGAGTACCGTCATATTTTCCGGTATTTTTACCAATCACGGTCTGTTTCCGTTGACTTCCAATCTTCGTGAGTTCCGGGTATTTCTTAATCTCGATACGCCACCCCTGGTCATCCGTCAAATGCCAGTGGAACACGCTCAACTTATGCAAAGCCAACATATCGATAAAAGTCTTCACCTCATCCACCGTGAAGAAATGACGACACACGTCCAACATCGTCCCCCGGTACCCTAAACGAGGTTCATCTTGAATCTGTACATTTTGAATCCGAATCCGATCCATTTTCTCCCCATTCTCCACGCCCACAGGCATCATCTGCCGTAAACTCTGCATAGCATAGAAAACAGCTTTCGAACTTCCGCCTTTTATATTAACCGCATTCTTCTCCACCGTTAAATCATAAGCATCCGTTTTCATTGATGGATCGACAACAATATTAATCGCATTTTTCCTAGCCTCCCCGTTCTCCACGGTCAAAGTCTTCCCGAAAGATTTCTCAACCAATGTGCTCATAAAAGTACAAGCCGGTTGCAAATCATCCGCCCCCTTCACCACGTTAATCACTGTTTTCGGGGATAGATA
>DYVS01000164.1:0-7535 GCA_020743075.1 Butyricimonas virosa
ACTTTCGATCAAGCAAGCGTGATATTCGAATTTTTGTCCGGGCCTTGGGTACGAAACCGGACGAAAATGATTTGGATAGGGGAAAGAACGCTTGACTTTCCCCTATTTTATAGTATCTACCGGATTCATCCGGGAGGCTTTAAACGCTTGCCAAGCAACGGTCAGTGTGCCAATAACGATCGCCGCTATACCGATAAAGATAAATGATACCGGAGAAATCTCGTTTTTATAAACGAATTGCGTGAGCCACTGTGCCGAGCAGTAATAGGCAATCGGCGCTCCGATACAAAAAGCGATCAGAATCCATTTGATAAACCGGGCGCACAGTAACACGGCGATCTGGTTTTCACTGGCCCCGTTAATTTTACGGAGGCTGATCTCTTTCCGCCTGTTTTCCACGGAGAACCATGCCAACCCGAATAATCCTAAGCCGGCTAGCAAAATGCTGATATAGGAAAATACCGAAAGAATTTTCATGATTTGTAACTCTTCTTCGTGAAATTCCATGAATCGTTCGGCCATACTACAAGTTTTTATTTCGATTGCTCCTGGAGCAACTTGTTCCCAAAGTGCATTAATCTTTTCTTCAACTATTTTTCGGGTACCGGGTTGAATACGGATAATATGACGCTCGGACCCGGTATTGCTGAACCGGATAAATAGGGGCTTTATCTCTCGGGTGAGTTTATCTCTTGGATAATCGGCAACGACCCCGACAATCGTGTAGGTTTCGTCCCCTGTTTGGAAGGTTTTACCTAGGGGCTCGGTCATCCCTTGTTTCTTTAGAAAAGTCTCGTTCACGATAGCTTCATGTAATCCCAGTTTCCCCGGGGAGAAAAGTCTTCCTTCCAGAAGTTGTATATCATAAAAATCAAAGAACGAGAGATCCGCGTCTGTACAACCTACGGACATATTGCCTAGTCCGTAAGTGCAATTTTGAGTGACAGCGCTCATCGTGCGGTGCGTGATCTCTGGGATGGAAGTGAGCTGGTCATAGAAAGCTTTCGTCGTTTCTTCTTCTACTGTGTAAAGCCCCCATCCTAATATCAAAATTTCATCGGCATGTGGACGGCAATGCGTCGCAAAGTCCATCTGGTGATGAATGTTTACGACCGTTGTTGTTAAGATAATGGATATGGTAAACTGGGTAATTACAATATTGCGAATGAGAATAGTTTTTTGTTTGTTTTCATTTTTTAGAATCTCGGATAGAGAATTTTTGTTGATTTTTAGGATCACGTATAAAGGAGGTATGATAATAATTGTACCGAGTAAAAGAATCAGTACCAGCGGGGTGTATCCGGCATACAAATCCGATAGACTTAGGTCGGAAGTAATGAATGTATTGAAATAAGGAATAAGTACATGGATAATACCGATAGATACGATAAAGGAAAATAGCACGAGTAACCCGGTTTCCATGATTAACTGTTTGCGTATTCCTCGTTTTGACTCTCCCGAGATGAGCTGGATACCAGTCGTTTTTAATTGCTGTATAGTGCGAGTCAGGCAGATGTTTATGTGGTTGAAACAAGCGATGATAAATATGAGTATGGCAACTCCCATGCCTAAATAAACGAAAGAAGGATCACGTTTGAAGATTAATCCGTCTTCGTATAAATATTTTGCTTTTGAAAAATAGAGTTGTTCAACTGGTTTTAGATAGATCGTTCTATCCTTGAATATTCCTTCATCCCGGTCATTTATTTTTGTTAGGAATTTTGGAACTGCAACTTTAGACGAAAGCTCGATAAAAATGTAAAAAGAGAATCCGGTGACTTGTGATATTTCTTCGTCCGGTAATCCTCGTAATATCCCAAAATGGAGAAAATTCTTTTGCGAATCATCGATCACGGTTGTAATAGTGCAAGGTTCGAATACCCTTTTATAAATATTTTTCTCCCCGTCAAAGTGAACAATGTAACGCCCTAGCGTGAGTGATTTCCCGATAGGGTTAGCGATCCCGAATTGTTGGCGGGCAAAAGACCGGGTAACGGCAATCTCATTGGGAGATGAGAGTGTTTTGCGTAAATCTCCCGATAAAAGGGGAAGTTTAAAAAAGTCTGTAAAACTGGGAGTAACAGAATAAGCATCCATGTAGTCCGGTTCTTCCGCTTTTGCACTGAAAAGAAGATGTTCATTTCGGAATACGCAGTACGCTTTTACTTCTGGGTAGATGTTTTTCAGTTGAACCCCGCTTTCCCCGGAAATGAAAGCGTCATTGGGATGGTCGTCTTGTTCCCTCTGCTCCTGAACAAGATAACTGTTTTTACTATTCAAGATAGAATGAGCGATATTATACTCGTGTATCACGAAGGTAACGAGTAGCGTGCAGCACGTGATCCCTGTGATCAAGCTGATGAGAGAAATCAAGGTGTAGGTTTTATTTTTAATCCAACCTCGAAATATGATTTTGAATTGAACGTTTTGCATGGCTATTCGGTTTTAAGAGTGTCTATTGGATTTTTGTGGGCGGCTTTTCGAGTCTGCCAAGTTGTGATGGCGAGGACGACAAAGATGGAAGTGAGGAAAACAAATATGAATAATCCCGTATGTATTTCAATCTTGTAAGCGAATCCTTTTAACCATTCTTTCGAGGCATAGTAAGCAACGGGTAGACCTATAAAACAAGCTAGGAGAACTCTCGTGAAGAATTGTTGATTAAAGAGTTGCATGATCTGCCATTCGGTAGCCCCATTTACTTTACGTAGGGCGACTTCCCGGGTTTTACTTTCAACCATGAAAGTAGAGAATGCGAAAATACCCATGCCACCGATGAGAATAGTTATGAGGGCGAACAAGATGATGAGTTTAACAACGGCAATATCTTTGCCATATAATTCTGAAAAATTATATTCTTCACATTTAAAAACGGTATTGGGGAATTTCTCTTGGAACATTGCTCGGATGTAACGGTATACGTTTTGGAATTCTCCCGTTTGGTAGTGAACGATCATCGTGGAGGATATTTGAGGAAATTCATACATGATGATTGCAGGTTCCGTGTATTTGTATAGTGGAAAATACTGGAAATCCTCCACGACCCCTACTATTTTGAGAGGATATTCATGATCCCATAAATTGAGAATGGTTTCCAACGGGTGGTCTAGTTGAAGAGCTTTCACGAGAGACTGGTTGACGATAGCTTCCCGGATATGATTGGGACGGATTCTTGCAAATTCTTTCAGATCAATAGGATAGTTATACTTTTTTAGGCATCGGCCTTCTTGAAGTTGAATTTGGTAAGTATCGATATAGTCAGCATCGCCGAGAATAATACGAGCTTTA
Source organism: Butyricimonas virosa (assembly GCA_020743075.1). Classification (GTDB taxonomy): domain Bacteria; phylum Bacteroidota; class Bacteroidia; order Bacteroidales; family Marinifilaceae; genus Butyricimonas; species Butyricimonas virosa_A. The sequence continues at coordinate 3,289 of DYVS01000164.1, forward strand.
ATAGTTTTCTCCGGTTGGTTAGGTATTGAGATCGACTCGGCTCTTTCGTAGCATGGGAGGGGGTAACCATTACTGGCATTAAGTATGGCAGGGTGATGTCGCAGTTCTTGTTTTAGGGTTTCGTATCGAAATTCATTGTCCGGCCAGTAAAAATATAAGATGTTTTCTTGATTGAATCCCAAATCCATGTGTTGCATGTAGTTCATTTGCCTTGATACCACGAGGGCACAGAAAAGGAGGGAGCTGAAAATTGTAATTTGTACAACGGTGAGTATTTTTTTGATATCCCTGTACCGGGGAGCAGGTTGAATGGCTTGTTTGAGTCCGTTATGGTTTAATCTTCTATGAGTGTATAAGTGTAATACAAGTCCGGTTAAGAACATGGCTAAGAAGACAAGTAAGAGGAATCCCGCGAATTTTTGAAAGGATAGATGGAACCTATACGGGTGTTCCGGAGAGAGAATTTCTATGATGTACGGGTGCAACACGTAAGCGAGTGCGAAAGATAAAAGTAAGGCACATAGAGTGTGAATACCAATTTCCAGCGATAACTGGAGTCGTATTGTTTGGTTGTCAGCCCCGAAACATTTTTGTATGCCCATTCGGGTAATATTTTTATTTATTTGGGCCGTTTTGATCATGATATAGTTGCCTAGTGCCAAAAATAGGATCAGTAAAATAATTCCATAGAGAAGGAGGGACAAGGATATTTGTCCCCGTAAAATGGCCTCGGGATGAAAGTGGTTTGAATGAAAATAGATATCTGTCAGGGGTTGTAATTGGCATCTGTATTCATTGGCTTTCAAATAAGAGTTGTTTTTTTCGATCATTTGAGGTATCATTCGCTCGATGACGGAGAGATCTGCCGTTGATGCAAGTTGAAGATAGGTATAGGAGGAACAACATCCCCAATAGAGTATATCCCTATTTTTTGAGATGACTCGACTGTCAATAAAAATGTCGGATTGGATGGAAGAATTTGCCGGTAAATCTTCGATCACAGCTACAATCCGGGCTACACATCCGTGATCTTTTTCGGAATCTAAGTCTTTGATGAAGACAGTTTTACCGATATAATTTTGGTCTTCGAAGTGCTGTTTTGCGTAATTTTGGGTGACGACGATCCAATTTAATACCGTGCTGTCAATTTCCCCTTGAATAATCGGAAAATCAAACATTTGGAAGAAATTTTCATCGATAAAAAGACTTTTGAGAATAGGGATATACTCTTCCTTCTCGTTGTTTTTTATTCCATAAGAATTGCTGGGCATGATTCTGGTGTAATTGATAATGCCGGGGATTTCCTGTTTGGCATAAGGACCGATTAGGTAGGCAGTGAGACTTTCCCACTCCTTGGATTCTAGGTATTGGTTAGTAACTCGATAAATGTTTCCTGCATTAGAATGAAACTTGTCCATTGTCCATTCCGTGATCACGTGATTCGAGATCAATAACGTGATGGAGAAGGCTATGGCCAACCCCACGATATTGATGACTGTGTATATCTTGTTCTTTTTCCAGTTGCGGAGGATAATTTTGAAATATTGCTTAAACATGGCTATTCGGTTTTAAGGGTATCTATTGGGTTTAACGTTGCGGCATACCAAGATTGGCGAATCACGGTCATAATGCCTATCATGATCACGAGCAATACGCTCATAATAAAAATCCACGGGGATAATTCAGCCCTGTACACGAATTGCGAAATCCATGCGTTAGCCAGATACCAAGCGATGGGAATTCCGAGAAGTGAGGCCCAGATCATCCATTTCACAAAACGTCCGCACACGAGCAGCACGATCTGCTTTTCGGTTGCCCCGTTGACTTTCCGCAGGCAAATTTCTTTCGTCCGGCATTCCACCGAATACCACGCTAACCCGAACAATCCCATGCAAGAGAGTAGCATACTGATCCATGTGAATACGGAAACGATTCGTGCCGTCTGGAACTCTTCCTTGTGTATATCCTTGTAAATCTCGGCTAACGGGGTAAAAACCAACGGTGATTCATCAGGAGCGATCGTTTTCCACAAGTTCTGCATCCGGGTAATCGTGGTCTCAACCTCTCCCGGTCGGGTTTTAATTACCGTGCCTCTGGCGTTTACCCAGTCATCCGTTTCCCGGATAATAATCAGCGGTTCGACTTCGTTTGTGACATGATCAATGGCGTAATCCTTGATTACTCCGCAAATCATGAAATCCATCCCGTCATGTGAAAAAGATTGTCCGATTGGGTTTTCGATCTGTTTTTTTCTGATCAGTGATTCATTCACCAGTACTTTGTGAGTGGAAATATCGGATGTATGACACAAGGAATCCCCTGCCACGAGTTCGGCGTGGTAAAAATGGAAAAAACGTTGATCCATCTTTAACGTGTTGGCATTAAACTCCCGGTTAGCGATGGCTCCATTCATGAGTGGGATGGTAGAGGTGTAGTCAATAACTTCCGGTAGCGAGATCACTTGTTCCTTGAATGCTTTCCACGAATGTTCATCGGGAGAATACTTGTATTCTATGGAAACAATCGACTCCGCGTCCGGGCGAATGTGCGTGATGTATTCGGTCTGCCCTTTTATCGTGAGGAAAAGGGCCAGTAAAATGATCGAAATCGTGAATTGAATAACAATAATTCCGGCAACCAGCGAGCGATGAAACGTGTAATTTTTCCTTAGAATATCGGCCAGTGCCACCCGTTCCGCTTTGTACAGGATATAAATTGACGGGAACAGGATCACGGCGACAAGGGTATAGAAAATGATCGGTAGCGTTTCTCCCCGGAACAGATCGGAAAAAGTCAGCCGGGAATCCATAAAGGCATTAAACTTCGGTAATACCGTGTAAATCAATGCCAGTGAAATAACGAAAGCAAAGCCCACTTGGAGAGCCGTTTCTTGAATCACCTGCCACCGGATTTCGTTCCGGGAAGCCCCGTGTATCAGTTGCTGGCCGGAATAAAGCAAACGCTGGAACGACCGGGTCATGTTAATGTTCACGTGATTAAAACAAGCGATAATCAGAATAAGTAGTGCGATATACAAGCTGGTTTGTAACTGTTGATAATCCCGGTACCTGAAAAGTCGGTTCTCGGAATAATCTTTCGTGTAGTACGCCTGCTCGATGGGGAGCAGGAAAAATGGGGTGGTGTTTTCATCCTGATTGATCTTTTCTTGTAGGGTGGATCGGTCACTTCTCGCTTGTACTTGCACCACGTTATGATACCACGAGGTGCTGAAAGGTTGTCGGGCAATCTCTTCCGGGGATAACCCGAAAAGTAGCTCGTAATATAGGACACTTGGTGGGCGATCGTCAATGACAGAGGTGATCGTGTAGTCTTGATTGACTTGTTGTTGGGAGACCCCGTAACCCTCTCCGTCCTTCACGAATACATCTTTGTAGGTTTCGAGTGTGAGTACCTCTCCCAACGGGTTTTCCTTCCCGAACGTGCGGAGGGCAAAACTCCGGGTTATCGCGATTTTCAAAGGCTGGGATAGGGTTTGTTTTAAATTCCCGCTGATCATTTTCGGTTGGAAAAGCGTGTCGAAACCGGGAGTGACTTTATATGCGTTATCAATCTCCTGCTTGTGCTTTCCCCGGTGCATGACGACGAATTCTTGTCGGAAAGTGCAGTACCCTGTCACCTGCGGGTATTTCTCGTGTAGCTTTTGGGCAGCCCCGACCGGGGTATCGTATGTTTTCAGTTCCGAGTTGTGGTAAAAATTATCTTTCGTTTGCACCACGTAAAGCTGATCCTCTCCGGGCGTGGAGTGTGCCGTGTGCTGTTCGTGCATGGCAAACCCGATCAGTAATGTGCTACACGTGAGACCGATAACCAGACTGAATGTCGAGATACAGGGATATATCTTATTTTTACCCCAATGCCGGAATAATATTTTATATTGAAACATCCGCATGGTCATTCGGTTTTAAGTGAATCAATCGGGTTGCGGCGTGTGGCCCGGCGTATTTGCCAGCCGGTGATGAGAACCACCAGTAGCAAGGAAAACCCAATCACGCAAACGGTAATCCAAGGGCTTATCGTGACTTTGTATGCGAAACCTTGCAACCATTGTCGGCAAATCAAATAGGAACAGGGAATCCCCACGATACAGGCGATTGCCAACTGTCCTGCGAAAATGCGATTTAGGTAAATCATGATTTGTCCTTCCGAGGCTCCGTTCACCTTGCGGAGAGCGATCTCTTTGGTCTTGCTCTCGGCGATGAAAACAGAAAAGGCAAGTACTCCCATAC
>DYVS01000165.1:0-21500 GCA_020743075.1 Butyricimonas virosa
ATTGTTCTTCCACGATGTCTTTTAATAGCACGAATCCAAGGTCGCTGTAAGTGTATTTTTTCTGGGGTAGCAGTTTGGAGTTTAAAATTAAATCGTGAATGGAGTCTTGGAAATGCTTGTGTATGTAGAAATGCGGGGAAACGACCAAGTAGCCTTCGCCCCCCGTGAAATTAAATGTGCTGTCGCGGTACGTGAATTTTGGATTCAGGTACAGTCGATCCCGGAGTTTACGGGTATTGGTTTTCGTGTATTTTGTCGTGAACAACCGACCTTGCATTTTATCCCAGTCAATGGCATGCTGGAAGAAAGAAAAAGATGCCCTTAATCCGGCTGAATGTAACAACAATTCTTTGACGGTAATATCTTGCTTGTCGGTTCCCCGAAGAGAGTAAGAGTACTGGACAATCGGGGAGTCGAGTGTTATATATTGCTGGTCATAAAGCATCATGACGGCTGGAAGAGTAGCTGCAATTTTCGTGATGGAGGCGATGTCGTATATGTTGTTTGTCGTGTTTTTCTTTTTTTTATCATAAGTGTTGAAACCAAAGGCTTTGTTGTAGACAACATAACCGTCTTTTGCCACGAGAACCTGACAGCCAGGAGTCGCTTTTGCTTTTATGGCGGCTTGGCATATGCTGTCAATTTTAAGTAGGATCTGTGAATCCATACCGCAACTTTCCGGCTGGTAATATCCTAACCGCAGTTTCGGGGTGGATAATCCGGTACCTGCAGGGTAGTAGTGATTGATACTCACAGGCAATTTTCCGTTCACGTTGATGCCCCCGAATATGGCTTGAGCGGCAAACTGTTGTGCGGGAGTGTCATGTGAATAGCTCACGATGATGGCATCCATAGGGAGGTAGCTGTACAAATCAATCCCGTAAGGCGTGGCCGGGTGGCAGAACACGATGTGTTTTCCTTTCAGTTGCTTGATAACATTAACAAGTTCCATGGTCGCCCCGAATTGCCGGGATGCCGTGTTACGGGCAGCACTGTTATACAGGATAACACAATTGTATTTCGATAGATTGTTAATCAGTTTCTCCACTTTTTCTTTTGAGGCGCCGGGTGATAGAGAAAAGTGAGCGCAAGGGGCGTATTTCTCTAGTGTACTCTCGAAAACGGGGGCTTTCCGGTCTCCAAAATTCAATGAGGCAATGCGTAGCGTGTCTAAATGTGTCAACGGGAGCAGGAGGCCGTCATTTTTCACGAGAGTAATTGCTTTGGCGTATGTTTCTTGTAATAAAGCTTTGGCTGATGGGGAACTCAATCGTTCGGTCAGCCGGGCGGTGTCCACGGCAGCAGCATACGGGAGTACGAATTCTGCTTTTGCTTCAAGTACTTTTCGGCATTTTTCGTCGATCATCTCTTCCGTGAGAATACCTTTGCGGATAGCTGCTTTGATTTTTTTCACGGAGGATTCCACGTTTTCCGGGAATAACAGAATATCGTTTCCTGCTGCTAGCGCCTCTACATCAGCCTCTCCGGGAGTTCTTCCTTTGGTGACACCTTTCATGTTCATGGCATCCGTGAAACACAGACCGTCAAAGTGTAATTTCTTGCGTAGCAGATCCGTGATGATCTGTTTGGATAGAGAAGCCGGGATATTGGCCGTATCATAGGAAGGTACGTTTAGGTGGGCAATCATGACGCCCGGTATCCCAGCCTCGAAGAGTTGACGGAAGGGGTACAATTCAACCGTGTCAATACGTGCCGCAGAGTGGCGAATCAAGGGGAGTGCCAAGTGTGAATCAACGTCTGTGTCCCCGTGTCCCGGGAAGTGTTTAGCCACGGCCATCACGTGCTGGGATTGCAAGCCTCGCATATATTGAAGGGTACGGTTGCCGACCTCTTCTTTCTTTTCCCCGAATGACCGGATGCCGATGACCGGGTTTTTGGGGTTAACGTTAATATCGGCCACGGGTGCAAAATTCACGTGAATGCCCATTGCCCGGCATTGCTGTCCGATGGCTGCTCCCAGACGGTAAATGAGGTTCGTGTCTCGAATGGCTCCCAACAAGGTCTGGTTGGGAAATTCCATGGCGGGTTTGATCCGCCAGCCGACCCCGTTTTCTGCATCCATACCGATCATGAGGGGAATTTTAGCATTCTGTTGATAGGTGTTTGTCATCAAAGCCTGACTTAGTGGACTGCCTTGAAAGAAGATGATACCCCCGATATGATACTTTTCAATGGTTGCTTCTAGGTGGTTCTCGTACACGCTGTCTTTGTTGCTATAGGCGGCCACCATGATCAACTGTCCGATTTTTTCATCCAGACTCATGGTATTTAATGTCGAATCGGCCCATGAGGACTGAGCTTGACCGTGGAGTGAGGGTAGGAGCATGCAGAATAGTCCGATTGCGGAAAGGAGCTTGTGCATGGTAGTTATGAGTTTTAACGTTAGAGGTTGGTTAAAAAAAGTGCGGCAAACATGAATAGATTGCCGCACTTGTATCAATAGATTGGATATTATTTCAATAATTCAGCAATCTTTTGTTTTAATTCATCACCTCTTAAATTTTTAGCAATGATTTTGTTATTTTCGTCCAATAATACTGTGTGAGGAATTCCGCTTACACTGTATAATTGTGCAGGAGCTGATTGCCAGCCTTTCAAATCAGAACCGTGTTTCCATACCAAACCGTCATCAGCGATAGCTTTTACCCAAGCCTCTTTGTTGTTATCCAAAGATACACCGAAGATTTCCAATCCTTTCGGGTGGTATTCTTTGTAGATTTCAACTACATGAGGATTTTCACCGCGGCAAGGACCACACCATGAAGCCCAGAAATCGATTAATTTCACTTTACCCTTGATGTCATACAAAGAGATTGATTCTCCTTCCGGGGTAGTAATCGTGAAGTTCGGAGCGATTTGGCCAATAGCTGTGCTTTCTAATTTAGCGATTTGAGCAGCAATAGCTTTACCTTGTGCGCTAGCTTTTGCTTTTTCACCCAGTAAGTTATATCTTTCTTTCAACTGCTCGTATTCCATTTGTCCCATGCCGGATACGATAACGAAAGTTGAAACATAAGAATCCGGATTAGCTTTGATTAATTCAGTTTCTTTAGCTTGAGCATCCGTCATTAATTTTGCGTATGCTTCTTGTACAGCCTGCATTTTAGCCTGATCTCCATTAGCTGCTTGATATTCTTGTTGCAATTTCATGGCCTCTTGTTGAGTTGTCGTGTTGATAGCCATGAATTGGTCATATATTTTTTGACCTTCGCTACCAGTAACAGTTAATCCTGCCTGTCCAGCATTGACTGTAATATTTGCATTTTCTAACATGAATGGAATAGCTCCTCTCTGACCGATAACCATGATATAAGCACCGGTAGGTTCACTTACGTTTCCGGTAAATTCAAATGAACCGTTCTTTACGTCAGCTTTTGCTAAAGTGTCAAGGCTACTGCCATTAACAGTTGCGATAATAGCCTTACCGTCCGGCATTCCTTCTACCGTTCCGGTAACTTTGTAACCACTTTGGGCGTTACATGCTGCAAGGGTCATACTTGCTGCAACGATTGATAATAAAAGTTTTCTCATGTGTTTTTAGTTTTCTAAATATGAAATATTGTGTCTTTAATGAATCTTAGCTTTCATGAACCAGATCTCCTTAAAGGCAATGTTTATTCTTAATTTTGCGTATTTCTCTAAAATTTGATTATTTCGGTGAGTTCCGCGCATACCTAAATCAACGGCAACCCCCAACATCAACTCTTGTCGGGCTAGACGAAGAGGCATTTGGGTTCCGACGGTTAGGCCATAAGTGTTAATGTCTGTGTAATTGAATTTGAGTTGAGAGCGAGTAAAATAAGCTCCTGCAGTATATTTATTCCTTTGCCACCAATAACGCCCAGACTCGTTGGGTTGTAATGACCCTCCAATGGCTGCTTTATGGTAATCTTGGAATTCCTGATTCGTTCCGAATTCTTCGTAAGCTGACATTTTCTGAAATGTGTAATCTCCTGCAAATACCCATTTTTTATTGTATTGATAGGAAGCTCCAACAATCATTCTGAAAGGAAAAAATACCTCTCCATTGTCCCAGCTTTCGTCGTTAACATTTATGATGGCACCGCTTGTATTACTAATTTTATTGGCAACAAAAGTTCTATTTCCATGCAATGATGTACCAAAATTAAAACTACCTCCAAGCGTTAGTTCTGCTTTTTTTGTTAATGGTAAGGGAATTTGAAAACCTAATGTAAACAAACCACTGTTGATGCGAGTTAACGTTTGTGATTTAAGATAGTATCCACTTGTGGCTGGTTGCATCACAAGAGTTAGACGGTCTTCAACTTTGCCGAATACATAAGAGGCATTTACCCCCACTGATAATCGGCCAAATTGGTAAGCCACTCCTAAATAGGCTTCGTTCAATCCTCCCAATCCCTCTAATTGCTGTACATAAAACATGGTAGGATCCTCGATTAAAGGATAGGAATAGATCAAATCGAATCCCCGGTCTGATCTCTGTACTAAGCCCAGCGAAACGAATGTTTTTTTATATACTCGGAATGCCATGTTTAGCGAGGCATTTTGAGCCACTTTATAGTTGGAATGATCTTTATAAGTAGAAACATCGACGTACTCTCCTGTGACTCCCATTTGGAAATAGAATCTCATTGAATCTAATGCCGTGTAAGATGCCGGGTTTAAGAAGTTGATATTATAATTATCCCTCATGGCAGCAGAAACTCCACCCATTCCAGTATAGGCTCCATAATTATCAGGTAATAATCCAACTCCGAATTTGGAATAGGGGGTACCCATATTGTTTTGTCCCCATGCTCCGAGGGTAAAAAGTAATATTGCAATGCTTGTAAATATTTTTTTCATACTCATTGTTATAAACGGCAATAATTTTTTACTAATAGTTTGCGTAATAAATTCGTAATACCGGGGTCTTGTCAACGATAAGTCTTTGGAACGTGAGATTGTTTGCTCCCACGAATGTATTGATTTCATCGACGCCGACTTGTACAGGGCTACCTGCTAAACCGATTAGTAAATTAAGTTCCGGATCAATACCTCCGGTCCCATTACTTACCATACTGTTATAATAATCCGTGATGTCTATTCTATATTTCCGGTCTTCCTTGTAGTTCGGGTTTGCTTCGAGATACCCGAATACCGAATTACCAGATAAATCGGTCAGTTTGCCGGAGATTCTGGAGTATTTATCTAAAGTGAATACTTGGATAGTTGTAGGTTCCGGGATGTCTTCAAAATTATCGATTTGGGGCTCCAGAACAATTTCTACCTTTAAGATTGTTCGGTAGGGATTCACATCCGATTTGAAGGGTAATTTCATCTTTAACATATACCCGTTTTGACCTTGAATAACAGCTTTGTTTTCTTGAGAATATGGTAAAGGATTGTTCCACGAAACATTGCTAAACCGATCAGAAGGTGTATGTTCTATATTCGTGAATGCGTAATATCCTCCGCTAGAGTAAGCAGCCAAAGGCTGAAACGTGTATGCTCCGGTCTGTACATCCAGATGATAATGACATCTTAAAGACAGACGTGAACCGTCGATCGGTAATAAGGCCATGTTATCCTTGTCTGGTACGATCGTTAAACCGGCAAAATAACGCATGAAATCCAATGCGTTATTCTGGTTTAGAATGGAATCCTGTCTTCGGATGAGGCCGAAAAGTTCCCTTCCCAAAGCATCATCCAGTTTGAAATACGTTTCTTTATCTTTTTGCGTGAAAAATTGTTTTTCCAATCTGACACTCAACGTGGCTAGTGGTTTCTCTGGGTCATATAGTGGTAGAGTTTCATTGTTGTAGATACAGGGATCGTCGAAATCCGTGGGCGGAAAATTCTTCAGCCGATAGACTCGATAGGTTTGCAATGTTGCTGTATCTCCTGCCAAAATCTTTGTTTCGTCATACTTAAAAGGAAATGCAAGGGTCAAAGAATCGTAAACGTAATTATCATCATAATTCGGTATCCCGGTATTCCCGTTTCCAATAAGCTGGAAATAAGGAGTGGCAGTTGTAACTCCCGTGGTTTTATCAGTCATTTTGCCTAAAGTGAGCTGATTACTTTCCAACATATTAGTTAATATATTAAGACTTGTGGGAAATGAATCCAGTCGAACGGTGGATGTCTCGATGTCAAAAGTTTCTATATTCACATAACCCTCAGCGGGGACCATTGTATCTCCAATCGTATTTAGGTCATTGTTGCATGAATATAGAGCGAATAAAAGACCTGCCAGAAAAACTATTCTCATGTTATAATCTGTTTTGATTTAATCAAGATGCGAAGGTATAACTATTTTCTAAAATACGGAAGAACCTGCGGTCATTTTATCTGAATAAATTGTAAAAAAGAGAAACAATAGATATTTCGTCTTTTTTTTATTGGATTTGTTTTTAAAATGTGTAGTTTTGCCTACTGTTTTTGTAATATGAAGAGAATTTAGAACGAAATAAATAATTTAAATAACTAGGTAAATAGATAAGTATGAGAACATTAAATTTTTTGGTTCTGACAGTATTAGGCTTAATCTTTGCTTCCTGTGATGACGACGATCATCTGGGGGATTGGGAAAAATCGGTAGAGTTTGGTGGTGCACCCCGAGAGGCTGCCGTGTGTTTTACGGATCCAGCCACCGGAACTGTTTTTGTTAGTTTAGGATTAGGTGCTAAAGGTGCAGAATTTACAGATACCTATTATTTCAATGACGAGGATGAAGGTAGATTAAATTGGAAAAAGGTAACGGGAGAGAATTCTGAATTTCCGGCACCAATGAATACAGGAAAAGGAGAAAACCTTGGTAATGGTCGTCACTCTGCCGTGGCTTTCGTGATTGGAGAATGGGCTTATGTGGGAACGGGTTATGTGCCTGCTTTTTCATTTGGCAATACGGGTGACCAAGAGAATATCCGTGATCGTAAATATTTTAATGATTTTTATCGGTTTAACGTGAAAACAAAGCAGTGGGATAAAACTTGGTCTTCTAAAATAGTTGTTAATGGTACTGAGGTTGAAGGTCGTCGGGATGCTATCGCATTTACTGATGGTAAATATGGTTACGTGGGAACGGGTTATGGCGAAGATAATAGAGTGTTCAAAGATTTTTATCGGTTTGATCCGAATGCGGGTGTAAACGGGAAATGGGAAGAGATTTCTTTCCCGGGTGAATCTCGTTATGGTGGAACCGCTTTTGTCGTAAATAATGCTGCTTACGTATGTTTAGGAGCCAAGAGTGTAGGAGCTACTTCTAATTATGCTACGGATGTTATAAAGTTTGACTTTGCAACGGGAGTATGGACAAAGATGGATAATTCCTTAACAGATAAACCAGGAGTAAAACAGGATAAAGATTATGACCGGATTCCGCGTGTGTATGCTGTTTCTTTTGTTTCAAATGCAGGAAATGATGGCGAAGAATACGCTTATGTTGCAACTGGTACAGGAAGAAATCCTAGAACTGTTTGGAAGTATAACCACAAAAAAGATCAATGGCATCAGATGGAAGATTTGTCTAATATGGCAAGTGCTTTGGTTATGGGTGTAGGATTTACTTACAAAGGTTATGGATATTACACTACTGGTGGTGGTAGTGCAGATGTTTATACCAATTTGAACCCGGATACTTGGAGGTTTATTCCAGATGTAAAAGAAACTCGTAGAAACGACTATTAATTTAGTTATTCTAAATATTAAAGCTATCCAGACATGGATAGCTTTTTTTGTATTAGAACCTGCCTGTATTTAAATACTTACAGGAGATTGCGATTTAATTTTAATCAATTGTTATAATTTATCAATGTCTATCTGATAAGCGGAATCTATTAAGATGTATTTGTAATTGTGAAATTTGCACTGGTTGAGGTTATATTTGTTTGTTTTGCATAGTTCCTCGATGGTTAATGCTGTCGGTAATCTTTTTTCGATGACATTTTCATGATTTAAAATACATACAAAGTTGTTTTTAATGTATTGTTCGCTAAATATAAGGCAGATATATTTTATATACTGCAAGTATTTGGGGATGAAATCTTCTTGCCAACTAAAGGGTATGTAACATCCTTCAATGATCATGTTTTGGGAATTCTCGATGCAAGTTTTGATGATTTCCTTGACGATGGGCCATAAATAACTCGTTAATTCAGAATCGTTACTTTCCGGGTTTAGGGGACATTGCCCGCTTCTGATAAGTCCCATTTTTAAATGGTCTATGGATAAATAGGGATATTGGTATTTCTCCAGTAATCTTTGAGCTAGTAATGTTTTACCCGTATGGGTATCTCCCGCTATTAATATGATCATTTTTACGATGTTATAGTTTTATCCTGTCGTTGTTTTATTTCTTTATGGTTTTGTAAATATATGAATAAAATTGAATGCTTAAATAGGGGATAATGATTGTTTTCATATAATTCGTTTCAAAGCAATACATTCTCTTGCATATTTCTGTTATGTATTTGTTATTCTATCGTTGAAGTATGGCTCTATATGAACGGGCAATTAATGAGGAGATAACGGGAACATAGAACAAATATGTAAGCTTTGGTATGAAGGAAAAAGAGTGATGGAGTTGATAATATCATGCGGGAGAGAGATTTTTGGGAGGGGAAAAAGGGGGATATAATGAAGATGCGAACTTTTTTACTATCTTTATCCCCGAAAATATATGTTTATCGAATGAAGAAATTTGGCGTTATTATATTCTTCTGTTTGGCGACATTGGGGGTGTCGGCACAATGGAATACGGCAAATATGTTGCGAGTGGGGAAGAGTGCGATCATGTTTGACGACTACGTGAGTGCGATCGAGAATTTCAATAATATCATACGGATAAAACCTTTTTTATCCGAACCTTATTTTTTCCGGGGACTGGCAAAGTTGAACTTGGATGATTTCGAAGGGGCTATCCGGGATTACACGCAGGCGATTGAGCTGAATCCGAACTATTTCCATGCTTATATGTACCGGGGGATTGCCTATCATAATATGAAACAGTACGAGGAGGCCATGCATGATTATAATACGGCGATTGCGATTAATCCGGGAGAGGCTTATGTGTATGCGAACAGGGCAATTACCGAGGCAGATATGGGAGATTACAAGGCGGCGGAGAAGGATTATTCGAAGGCGTTGATTATCGATAAAAATTTATTACCGGCATATTTGAACCGGGCAATCATGCGGGAGAAACTGGGGGATCAAGAAGGGGCAATTGCGGATTGTAACATGGCTATCAAATTGAATATGTTCTCGGATGATGCTTATGGTTTGAGGGGATATTTAAGGTTTCAAGCAAAAGAGTATCACGATGCGATAGAGGATTACAACAAGGCTTTGAAGATTAACCCGGAAAATAAGCGGATTCTTATGAGCCGGGCGATTACTTGGTACGAGATGAAGAAATATCCCGAGGCGTTGGAGGATTACACGGCCGTCTTGAAGGTGGATAGTACTTATGCGTATGCTTATTATAATCGGGCTTTGTTGAGATCGGAAATCGGGGATGTGAATAATGCCATTCAAGATTTTGACCAGGTGTTGGAAATGAACCCGGATAACATATTGATTTATTTCAATCGCGGGTTGTTGAAGATGGAGATCAAGGATTACGAGGGGGCTTATAACGACTTCTCTCAAAGTATATCAATATACCCGGATTTCGTGAAGGCGTATCTGGCAAGGGCTGCAACGAGTATGGATATGCGGGATTACGATGCGGCCGAAAAGGACCGTTACAAGGCGGAAGAGATCATGGACCGATATCGGCGAATGAAGGATGGGGATCAGAATGCTTTGGTGGATACCACGGAGAATTTTAAGAGATTGATAGATATAAACTCCCGGGATGACCGAATGAAAGACGTGATCAACGGACGTTTGCAAGACCGGAACGTGATTATCGAATTGCAGGATATGTTTATCGTGCAGTACCTGTCGCTGGATACGTTGCGGAAAGGGAAAGTGCAATATTTCGACAAGCGGATCATGAAGTTTAATCAGGAGCATAATTATAACCCGGCTTTGACAGTTTCAAATAAAAAATTTAATTACCCGAGGGAATTCGAGGATAATTATATCGAGAGCTTGTCTTCGGATATCCGGAAAAACAAGAATGTTACGGATGCTTTGTTACTGCGGGGTTCATTGTATCTGAACCGGGGAGATTACACGAAAGCGATCGAGGATTTCCGTGCTGTATTGGAGCGTGAGCCGAATCATCTGTTCGCTTTGATGAATTTGGCAAGTGCCCGTTCCCGGATGTACGATTACATCGAGTCGATAGAAGAGAAGACTTCCCGTGTCGTGGGCGAGGAGAAAAAAGTGGAGCGAAACGTGGATTATTCTTTGGTGCTGGAGGGGAATAACAAATGTTTGGAGATTGATCCGGAGTTCGTTTTTGCCATGTTTAATATTGCTAACGTGTACGCCAAGAGCGGTGAGATTCAGAAAGCAATTGATATGTACACGAAAGTGCTGGAAGTGGATAAGGATATAGCCGAGGCTTATTTTAACCGAGGCTTACTCTATATATACCAAGGAAACCGGAGTGCTGCTAACGTGGATTTGAGTAAGGCCGGGGAGCTTGGATTAACGGATTCTTACAGTATCATCAAGCGCTATTGTTCGGTGGAGGAAGAGTAAATAAAAGGATGATTCGGTGATTGCAGATGATTTGATGATTTAGTGATTAAAAAAGGGATCACGAAATCAAAGATGATAGAGTCTCCGATGAATCGAATCTCTTAATCGGAAATCATTAAATCACTTAATCAAATTTTTAATTCTCCATTCTTTGGGGTAGTAGTTATTTATCCGGTTGCCGACTTCTTTTACCCAGCCTAGCCCGATGCCTTTGTAGGTGATGAGAATCCATTCCCCTTGAGGGGCCTCGAAACGGATGTCTTCTTTGCGTAAAAATTGGAGGGCTGTGGCGAGATCTACTTCTTGACGGATAACGTGCTTTCGTTGCAGTTTGTGGTATAGAGCCAGAGAATGGGCTGGTTTCGTCTTTCCTTTAATACATTCTCCGATTTCACATCCTTTATAAATGACCCCGGCTTTGGAGGATAGATATTGGATAAATTCGGTGTGTTGTTTTGGAAGGATGCCTAATGTTTCTCCCGCAATGTAAGGAGTGTATTTTGTCATGTCCGGCAGGAGGGGGAGGATGTCTGCCGGGAGTTTGACTGCGGGGGATGGGGTTGCTCGCTTTTCTTTCTTCATGGTAAAGGGTGTCCCGTCATTTTTTTGAATGACTCCCATGAATAAACCTTCTCCGCTAGTTTTGTGCGGGTAGAAATGGTACCCGTGGAGAGGAAAGGGGGACGGGGTGATGGCTGTAAAATTATGCCGGATTTCAACGGATGATGCATCGAACGTGGTTAAAATCCAGTTTAATATATCTTCATTTTCTCCCGGATTGTAGGTACACGTGCTATACACGAGATAGCCCCCGGGGGCGAGAGCATCCCACACGTCGGAAAGTATTCTTTTTTGACGCTCTTCACAAAGACGCAGATTATTCTCGCTCCATTCCATGACGGCTTTCTCGTCTTTCCGGAACATACCTTCCCCGGAACAGGGTGCATCCACGAGAATCATGTCGAACGCACCCTTCATTCCCGTGAAACGATTGGGGTCGCTATTGGTGACAACAATATGATCATATCCCCATTTAATAATATTTTCTTTGAGAATGGAGGCTCTTGATTTAATTACTTCGTTGGAAACCAGCAATGAATCTTTGGGCAGATTGTTTGCTAGTAGCGTGGATTTACCACCCGGTGCCGCACATAGGTCGAGAACCCGGAGAGAGGTATCCCCGGTTATCTGCTGAAGAACGACTTGCAGAAACATGGAGGAGGCTTCTTGCACGTAATAAACTCCCCCGTGTAGCAACGGGTCGGAGGTGAACGAGGGACGCTCCTTCAAGTAGTATCCATTACTGCACCAGGGAACTTGTCGGGAAAGTAATTCCGAGAAGGGGAGATCGGTGTTTGCCGTTTTCTCCGGGTTTAACCGGATGGAAGTGGGGGACTCCGAAACTAACGTTTGGAAAAAGGTTTCCGATTCGTTTCCAAGGAGCTGCTGCATCCTTTCTGTAAATGCTGGCGGTAATGAGATCATAGACACTTTGGATTAATGGGGCAAATTTAGTGATTTATTTCCTGATATATTTTACCTTTGCGAGAGAAAAGAGATCGTGGAGTTGATTAATAGACAGAAATAGAATGATTGAGATTAACGAAAATTTTAGTTTAAAAGAATATAACACGTTTGATATAGACGTGACTTGTAAATATTTTGTGAAGTGTGATCAAGAGAGCGAATTATTGGAATTCGTGGGATCATATGAGTTAGACCCGGAGGAAATTCTACTTTTGGGAGGGGGAAGTAACTTCTTGTTCACGGAGAATTTTGACGGGGTTGTCTTTTATCCCGTGATGCAAGGGTGCGAGATCGTGAGGGAAGATGATAAGTACGTGTTTGTTCGGGTAGGAAGTGGTGTCGTGTGGGATGATTTCGTGGCGTGGGCTGTCGAACACGGGTATGGAGGGGTAGAGAATCTTTCACTGGTTCCCGGCCATGTGGGAGCAACTCCGGTGCAGAATATCGGGGCTTACGGGACGGAAGCGGGGGAATGTATTGACCGGGTGGAAGCCGTGGATATCGTGAAAGGAGAAAAGGTGACGATTGATGCGGCAACGTGTCGTTTCGGTTACCGGGATTCTATTTTCAAACATGAGTGGAAGAATCGCTTTCTGGTAACGTATGTTACTTTTCGTTTGGCGAAACATCCCGAGTTCAAGTTGCATTACGGGAGCGTGAAGGATGAAGTAACCCGTTTGGGTGAACCTTCGTTAAAAACGATACGCCAAGCCATCATTCGTATACGGGAAGCGAAATTGCCGGACGTGAAGGTTTTGCCTAATGCCGGGAGTTTTTTTAAAAACCCGATGGTTGAACGTGCCATCGCGGATACCTTGCGGGAAAAGTATCCTGCACTGCCGATTTATCCCGTGGATGATGACCATGTGAAACTGGCTGCCGGGTGGTTAATCGAGGCTGCCGGATGGAAGGGGAAGGTTGTCGGCCATGCCGGGGTACATGAAAAACAGGCGCTAGTGTTAGTGAACACGGGTGGCGCAACTGGTATAGAAATTGCACATTTGGCTAACGAGATAAAAAAATCCGTGTTCCTTCAGTTTGGAGTATGGTTAGAACCGGAAGTAAACGTGATATAAAATTTAAAGTTTAAAGTGAAATCAAGAGTATTTATTTGTGCGTTTGGAATCTAAAATCGTTAAATCTAAAATTAGAACGGGATGGTAAAATATTCGGAAGAGATAGATATTCGGGGGCATTATACGGATTTGGAAGGACGGTTGATCATGAAGTCCTTGTGCGATCTGTTTAATGACGTGGCGAACGTGCAGACTTATGCGCTGAAAATAGACGTGCCCACGTTGAACGAGAAAGGATTGACATGGATGCTGCATAAGTTGCATATTTTGATTAACCGGATGCCTGAACAGGGGGAGAATGTGACATTGGAAACATGGCCGTCGGGTATTGATCGTTTATTTGCGATTCGTGATTTTAGAATGGTGGCAGGAGAAGAGGTTTTATTACGGGCTACTTCAGAGTGGATGGTGATAGATGTAAATCGTCGTCGTCCCGTGCGTTTGCCGGCTTGCGTGACAGAAACCGCCGCTTTTTGTGTGGATGGTATTCGGGAAATTCCTTTCGAGTTGGATACGAAAAAGATGCCGACAAACTTTGAAAATACCCGGCGTTTCACGGCAACATATGATAATATCGATTTCAACAAGCACGTCACTCAAGCCACGTATGTGCGCTGGGTTACCAATTCTTTGTCTTACGAGTTCTTAAAGGACCACGAAATTACGGAGTTGGAAATTATTTACGAACATGAAGTGTTGCCGGATAGTGTCGTGTGTGCCGGATGTCATGTTGAGGAGGAAGAAAATCGTGTAAAAGTGTATCACCAGGTGAGAAATGAAAGTTTGGATAAAACGCATTGTTTTGCTGTTAGTTACTGGAAAAAGCGGTAAGAACTGAGTGTATCTTTTGTTGTTTATTTCGTGAAATTCGGGTTAAAATACCACTTATTTGTTTTGTGATAACGAGAAAATACTATATATTTGCGCCGTTAAAAAATGCCCAAGTGGTGAAATTGGTATACACGCTACTTTGAGGTGGTAGTGGCCGTTCGGCTGTGCAAGTTCGAGTCTTGTCTTGGGCACCATCAATGAAACAGAAACACGAAAACCGTTGCGGATGCAGCGGTTTTCGTGTTTTCGTGAAACGGTGTCATTTTATTGATTCCATCAAGTATTCACATCAGCTGGATACTTGTTCTTCATTTATATGCTAACATTGCGGTGAAATTTCTTTACTTTTGCCTGCGAGATAAAAATAATGGATGATTCCGATTTTTGGAAAATTGACGTGCGTGTTCGGGAAGGTTATTTGAATGTTTCGAACACGGTGAGTATGTTGATTGACGTTACTTGAAATGATCAAAAATACGTGTTGGATTACAGGAAAGGGGAGAAAGAAAAACAGAGTTGACAAATAATTGAAATTATGGAAGAAAAAATAAGAACTCTTTTCAAGCAATATAATGGTAACGAGGCACGGCGAGTGGAGCCATTACCGGTGTCCGGTTCAGCCCGGAGATATTACCGGGTGTTCACGGAAGACAGAACATACGTGGGTGTGTATCATGAGAACTTGCGGGAGAATCGTTTGTTCGTGGATTTTACATGGCATTTTGAAAAATCCCGCTTGCATGTTCCACATGTGTATTGTGTTTCGGAGGACGGGTTTTGTTATTTACAGGATGATCTGGGGCCGGATATGTTGCTGGATGTCGTGGAGCGGGAGCGTGAGGGAGAGTTTCTGAGCGAGCATACGCTGGAATTGTATCGGAAAGCCTTGTCTGAGTTGCTGAAATTCCAATTGATGGGAGGAAAAGGGTTGGATTATTCGGGATGTTTGCCTCGTCCAGTCTTTGATGAACGTTGTATTCGGTGGGATTTGAACTATTTTAAATATTGTTTTTTGAAATTGGCGGGAGTGGAGGCCGACGAGGATCGGTTGGAGAATGATTTTGATCGGTTGACGGCGAAACTGGTCATGGCTGGGGCAGATGGTTTCATGTTCCGGGACTTCCAGTCCAGAAATATCATGGTCGTTGATAACGAGGTGTATTTTATCGATTACCAGGGAGGAAGGCAAGGGGCTTTGCACTATGACGTGGCTTCCTTATTATATGATGCGATAGTGAAAATTCCTGAAAGTCAAAAGGAAGAATTATTAGATTTCTATATTCGGGAATTGACGGAGAGCGAGCCGGGATATGCGGAAAAGTTTCGGGAAATATACTATCATTTTGTGCTGGTGCGTTTGTTACAGGCGATGGGTGCGTTTGGATTACGCGGTCTGCACGAGGGAAAATCTCATTTTATAGACTCCATTGTTCCCGGTTTACAGGGTATTAGTACGTTGTTCGAACTCGGCAAGCTGGAAGGAGAATATCCCGAGATTCAGTATGCTATCCGAGTGGCTTTTGAAAAATACTTTGTACCTTTGCACCCTGAAAGTAAAGAATAACCATTAAAATAATAGACAGATATGAACACTGTTGCAGAACAAGTAGCGTCACATTTGCTACAGATCAAAGCGATAAAATTAGAACCAAATCACCCTTTTACATGGGCATCCGGGTGGAAATCTCCCATTTATTGCGATAACCGAAAGACCTTGTCTTACCCGGAAGTACGTACGTATATCCGGGACCAATTCGTGAATTTGATTAAAACAAAATACCCACAGGTGGAATTGATCGCCGGGGTGGCTACCGGTGCTATTGCCCAAGGTGCTTTGGTTGCACAGGAACTGGGGTTGCCGTTCGTGTACGTGCGTTCCGCAGCCAAGAATCACGGGTTGGAAAATCTGATTGAAGGTGAATATAAAGAAGGTCAAAAAGTGGTCGTGGTGGAGGATCTGATCTCTACCGGAGGTTCCAGCTTACAGGCCGTAGAGGCGTTGAGAAATGCAGGATGTGACGTGTTGGGAATGGTGGCTATTTTCACCTATGGATTCCAGAAAGCGATAGATAATTTTACGAATGCTCATTGCATATTGGATACGTTGAGCGACTATAACGCCATGATTGACTTGGCCCAGAAGACCGGGTACGTGCAGGAGAGCGATGTGGCTAAGTTGAAGGAGTGGCGTCTGAGCCCGGAATCTTATAAATAGAAGGTATGGCAACACGAGTTGTTAGTGAAGTTCAGAAAATAAATAGTGCGATTGCAGACGTGTATGCGTTTCTTTCTGATTTCTCGAAGATTGGGAAATTGATCGAAACGGCTCGCCAGATGGGGGCCGGTAATCAAATGCCGGAACTAGCTGACAAGATCGAGGACGTTCGCACCACGGAAGATGCCTGTACTTTTATGGTAAAAGGCGTTGGTGAAATGGGAATGAAAATCGTGGAGAGGGAAGAACCGAAATTGATTAAACTGGAGGGGGACGGACGTTTGCCTTTTGAATTCCAAGTATGGATTCAGTTGTTGGATAATGGTCCTTATGATACCCGGTTACGAATAACGGCAGAGGCGGAGTTGAACATGATGATGAAAATGTTGCTGAAGGGGAAACTGGAAAAGGGGATCAATCAACTGGCAGAAGGTCTGGCAAAAATTCCTTACGGATATATACGATAATAAAAAACACTGTCCAAAATTTTGTGTAAACGCTAACTCGGGTCTCAGGATTCGAGTTATTTTTTTTACCTTTAAAAGATTAAAATTATGGAGAGTATTATGGCAAAGCGAGACAAGCATCAGGTAGTTCCTTCTGAGATGTTAAGCAAGGAATTTTTGAGTCAGTTTAAGACAGAACAGGATGTAAGTAAATTTCTTAAAGAGCTCCACGCTCAAGTTTTGGAGCAGATGCTTCAAGGAGAGATGGATGCTCATTTGGGTTACGAGAAGCATTCGCCAGATGGCAACAACAGTGGCAACTCACGTAATGGTAGTTTCCCAAAGAAGATCCAGACCGAGCATGGCGAAAGTATTATTCATATCCCCCGAGACCGCAAAAGCGATTTTGAACCAATCGTGGTACCGAAGCACGAGAGTCGTGGTTTATCTATCGAGAATTTAGTAATATCGTTGTACGCTAAAGGCATGAGCGTATCCGATATCGAAGACGAGTTGCGTGACATTTACGATATAACCCTATCCACAAGCTCCATCTCTATTATAACTAACAAGGTTACACAAGCAGCACTAGAGTGGCAGAATCGTCCCTTGGATAAGCTTTATATGGTTGTTTGGATGGACGGTATAGTCTTTAAGGTTCGTGAGGCAGGTAAGATTATCAACAAGACTGTCTACTTGTGCGTGGGGCTTAACAACAGGGGTTACAAGGATGTACTAGGGATGTGGATTGGCAAAACTGAAAGTTCTTCATTCTGGATGAGCGTGCTAACAGACCTCAAGGCTCGTGGAGTGGAAGATATTCTCGTTACGGTCACGGATAACCTAAACGGCTTTACAGAGACCATCAAGAGTGTTTTCCCACAATCTACCACGCAGATATGTGTAGTGCACCAGATACGCAACTCGTGTAAATACGTGGTATGGAAAGATATGAAGGAGTTCACGGCAGACATGAAAGAGATATATACCTCCGTGAATAGAGAACAGGCAGCATCGGCATTGTCTCACTTCGAGCAGAAGTGGGGCTCGAAGTATCGCCATGCCGTGCAGAGCTGGCACCGCAACTGGGATGATTTGACTGCCTTTTTTGATTTTCCTGTCGAAATACGCACGATTATCTACACGACCAATCTTATCGAGAATCTCAACGGTAAAATACGCAAATACACCAAAACGAAAATGTCGTTCCCTACCGACGATGCCCTTAGGAAGTCGGTTTGGCTGGCATTGCAGGAAATCGAGAAAAAGTGGACGATGCCTATTCGGAATTGGGGTTTGGTGATGAATCAATTTTTAACTATCTTTGAAAATAGAATCGGGATTTAGTACTCGACTAAACCCCGAACCTGAGTCTGCATTTACACAAAATTATGGACACTCCCTAATAAAAAAGCTCTTCATTGCGAAGAGCTTTTTTGGTTATTTGGATAGATCGTCAAAATCAATGTCGTCAAATTTGTTTGTTTCAACTTCTTCTTGGACTGCCATTGTTTCTCCGTTAAGAGCTGCTTTGATGTAAGCGACAGCGTTGTCAAGCCCCTCTGCAAATTTATCAAAGTCTTCTTTGTATAAAAAGATCTTGTGCTTTTCGTAATTCTGAGAACCGTCTTTTTCGAGTTTCTTTTTGCTTTCAGTAATCGTTAGATAGTAATCGTTATTACGAGTAGCTTTTACATCAAAAAAATAAGTCCTTTTCCCTGCTCTCACCGGTTTTGAATAGATCTCATCCCGATCATTCATTTCCATACCGTCATTCTTTTCGTAACCTTCCATGTTTAAATTAAAATTATTAATTAGACTTTGCGTTTCAAAAGTAGGAAAAATAATATAACAACATCCATTTTTGTAATATTTTTTTCTCCTTGTCTATCAATATCTTACTTTGCTGAAAACGTTTTAAAAAGCGTGTATTTGTTTGAAGTGAGTGTAATATATTGGTAATCATTGTTTTAATTAGGATGAGATAAACGAGAGACGATTGTTTCTGCCAAATACAATAAAAATGAATTTTACCGGTTCATGAGTAGGTGGTTATATAGTGTGATGATGAGTATTGTTTTCGGAGCATTTTGATACATAGTTGTACAAAACGAATAAAACTGTATCTTTGTATGTTTTAAATTCGTAAATTTCAGACAATGGAGACAGTAGTAAGTGGAATTAGGCCTACGGGTAATTTGCACCTGGGAAATTATTTTGGTGCGGTGAAGAATTTTCTAAAAATGCAGGACGAGTATAAATGTTTCTTTTTTATTGCTGATTGGCACTCGTTGACGACGCATCCGCACCCGGGTAACGTGGTGGAGAACGTGCGGAAGATTCTGGCGGAGTATCTCGCTTGTGGTTTGAATCCAGAGAAGGCGACAATTTACGTACAAAGTGATATAAAGGAGATTGCCGAGTTGTATTTGTATTTAAACATGAATGCTTATCTTGGCGAGTTGGAGCGCACGACTACTTTTAAGGAAAAGGCTCGTAAACAGCCGGATAACGTGAATGCAGGTTTGTTGACCTATCCCACGTTGATGGCTGCGGATATTATTATACACAGGGCTCATAAAGTGCCTGTCGGAAAAGATCAGGAGCAAAACATGGAGATGGCCCGAAAATTTGCTCGGAGATTTAATACCATATACGGGAGTGAATTGTTCCCGGAACCGGCATCTTTCTCCTATACGGGAGAAGGGATCAAGATTCCGGGATTGGATGGTTCCGGGAAGATGGGAAAATCCGAGGGAAATGCTATTTATCTGGTTGATGATGCTGCAACAATACGTAAAAAGGTGATGAAAGCCGTAACCGATAGTGGGCCAACCGAGCCGAACAGCGTGAAACCGGAGGTGATCCAGAATTTATTTACCTTGATGGATGTCGTTTCTTCGAAAGACACGTATGATTATTTCAATGAGAAGTATAATAATTGTGAAATTCGTTACGGGGATTTGAAAAAACAGTTGGCGGAAGATATTATTAATTTCTGCTCTCCGATTCGGGAACAAATCATAGAATACGCTGCTAACCCGGATAATCTGGATAAGGTTGCTGCGGCCGGGGCCGAGAAAGCAAGGGCTAGTGCGGTAGCCACGATGAAAGAAGTGCGTAAACTTATCGGTTTCCGCTAGTAGTATAAACATAGAATTGAAAATTGAGATGCCTTGTCATTTTCAATTTTCAATTTTCAATTTTCAATTGTTATGTACGAATATATAAGAGGTGAATTAGTGGAGGCAACTCCGGCAAATGCGGTTGTTGATTGTAGCGGGGTCGGGTATTATATTCATATTTCGGTTAATACTTATTCTAAGATCGCTTCCCAGAATCAGGTTATGCTTTATATTCACCAGATAGTGCGGGAAGATGCTCATTTATTGTATGGTTTTTTTTCTAAGGAGGAGAGAAGTTTGTTTCGGGCATTGATTTCTGTTTCCGGGATTGGCGCTAATACTGCGAATGTCATGTTGAGTTCAATGTCGGTGGAGGAGATAACTGGGGCGATACTTACAGAGAATGTAAATGCTATAAAGAGCGTGAAGGGAATTGGCGTGAAGACTGCTCAGCGTGTTATTATAGAATTGAAGGATAAAGTAGGTAAAGAGGGTGTTCCTGTAGAGGGGTTGAGTCTTTCTACGAGTGTAGTTCGGGAAGAGGCACAAGCTGCTTTGGTGATGTTGGGCTTTGCTCGAGCCCAGGTAACGAAAACTTTGGACAAGATTTTGGCTTCTGAGAAGGTCGAAACTGTCGAAAATCTGATCAAATTAGCTCTAAAACATTTGTAATAGTATTGAGAAATACTCCCCCAATTTTATATCGAACCACCTCCCTTCGCCCTCCTTTCTCGATGGTTGGGTTACCCTTTCTTTATGAGATGAACATGGCATGAACATAGCAAGTACATAGTATGGACACTGGGGTGTGTATGTGTTGTGTTTGTGCTGAGTTGGTGTTGTGTTCATGTCATAGAGAAAGGGTAAAGAAGAGATAGACAATAGGGAGAGAACGGGATGCTTGGGGGGGATGCCACTTCGTGCCAAGAGAGCTCGAAACAGTCTCGAATTGGCGAACTCTGGAGGGAGTTGGATTGCTGTAAACTTGTATATAAGTTCCATAATATTTTTGCAGAATACTTTCAGTTTGGAAGTAGGAGAAATGAGAACTGTTCAGTTTGTGCCCAGTTTAGTCCTCCCGGGAGAGTATTTTTTTGTCTCGTCGTATTCCTGTTGTTTCAGCCCTTTTTTCCCCGTCTCGGGCGGGTTTTCCCGGTCACCTCCCGTTTTTCCCGTGGTTCCGTCAAGTCCGGTGAAAAAAAAATCCCGTGTAACATTTTGTGATTCATGTAGTTGTGGATATTGATGGGAAAAAGATGAAAAAAAGTGGTGAAAAAATTTGGAAAAGGCGGAATCATTGCCTTATCTTTGCACCCGCTTTCGAGAGAGAGGGCACGAGGTAAAGAGGTTAAACGAGGGGGCGGAAAAAAAGTTTGAAAAAAAAGCTTGAAAAGTTTGGAGAATGAAAAACAAGCCTTACCTTTGCAGCCGCTTTCGAGAGGGGGGGAGACGGGAGGGAAGATCGAGAGAAGACAAGAGATAAAGAGTTCTTTAAGATATTGAGATGAACAAAACGTAGCGAGCGAGAATCGGAATCGACGGTAGTCGAGATTGATTGAACACATGACCCGGCCAGAATAAAATTTCTGTAAGATTATTTTAGTATGAAGAGTTTGATCCTGGCTCAGGATGAACGCTA
>DYVS01000166.1:0-7581 GCA_020743075.1 Butyricimonas virosa
TCACAATATGATAACAATAATATAGCATTTTGATAACACTATTTTACATTAATTTGAATTCGATTTTTATTGAATTCGAATTAATGCGTGACTGTTGAAACATGGGCTTAAGGTAATAGACGGGCTTTCGATAAATGGGTTGTTTAAAGGGATTATTTTTTCTTTTAGTCTTCCAGCTCAATTTTCCCGTTAAGTGGCGAGAAAAGGGGAATTTTAGGTTTGTCTTTTAATAAATCTTTCACGTCGTCAAGTGATAGTTTTGGGGCGGGTTCCGGTCCTGCAATTCTTCCCACTCTTCCTTGAAGGTAGTATTTTTGATAGGAGGCCGGGAGTTTGTCGTTGATGTAAGCATCGAGAAGGCGTTGGTATTCGATACTGGAATGAAGGACTCTCTCTTGTATTTTGAATAGCATATCATGTGATATAAAGGTGCGGAAGGTGTCGAGACCATTCTCGCAAATTCCTAGGGCAATACCGTCAGTGAGGCAACACGTGAATCTTTTTTCTTCATCGGGTTTGGGGTAAAAATAACTGCTGTTGTGGTCCACGTAATATCGGATTACATCCATCCCGGGGGTATGGAGATTGTTGGGAATTAAATGACATGTGCGGTAACGGCTGAAAAAGTGTCCCGTGTACCTGCTGAAAACGAGTTCTTCGGTTTTTATGTTGTAGACTGGAAATATAATGCCCGTGCCACAGTGGGTTTCGTAAGTGGAGTAGTAATGAACGTCCGGGTTTTCCCGTTCTTTTTTGTTATTGCACGTGATGATAATGTGCCATTTGTTGTATGTGAGAGGGGATTTCCATTCGATTCGGTATGATACGGGAAATTTCTTGGCAAACAGGATTTCCCGGCGATGCGTGTTGATGAAAAAATCCCTCTTGTTCTGAATCGCGGTAGTATCGCGTCTTGCCTCTTTGATAATGGCTTCCGGTGACATGGTGTCCAAAAACATAGTCTTGCAAGTTTTAAGTTAACGGGTGATAGCTGTTCGGATGGAATCGAATGACAAGTCCGGTAGCGAGATTATCGTGAAAACTTTACCGATGTCGTCAATGTAATGTGCATCGGAAGAGCGGATGAATTTATACCCGGATAAGTACGCGTTTTGTTGAAGAAATTGTTCCCGTGTCGTGTGAGGACTGAGTTCAAGAGCCTCACATTTCAAGTCTTTGGGGACGAATCCGAGTTGCGAGAGAATACTGAAACGGGATTTGTCAATATGGGCTGGGATGAAGATGCCATCCAGTGCGTGAACAGTACGTTCTATCGTGTTTATATCAACATCCAGGGCCGTGATCAGTAGCCGTTCTTCTTCGTATGTAATCTGTTCCTCGGCATCCACTACAACCTGGTAACCGAATTTGTCCGGATTGTTTTTTATATCCGGGAGGTGGAGATCGAGGAAGTGCTGGAATGCGGTAAGGCGTTCCAAGGTGGGGAAGTATGCGAGGGCGTGAACTTCTTCCGCCGTGTTGACTTCCGTCCCACAAAGAACCCGTAGCCCTTGTTGTTCGCCCAGTTGCTGGATCACGGGGGCTTGCCGGGTGGAGTTATGGTCGGAGATTCCGATGAGGGACAGGCCTTTCTGTAATGCCATACCGATGATGTTTGCGGGACTCATGTCAAGATCCCCGCAAGGTGACAGCACGGTGTGTATGTGTAGATCGGCCCGGATTTCCATGGAATTCGTGATTACGGGTGAAGTAGTTTGTACAATTGTCCCGTGATTTCGAAAGTCTGTAACGGGCTGGAGAGAATGGGGATGTTTTCGTTATTGCTTTCTTCCAGCGTATCTTCTTCCGGGAGGTGTCCTTTGACCAGAATGATGGCCGCGATTTCTTTCAAGGAGGCGATAGCCATGACGTTTTTGTGTGTTTGTAGGGTGACCCATACATCTCCTTCTTGGGCATGTCCCATGACATCACTTAACAAATCGGACGTGTAGCCGCCTTTAACTTCTCGTTGTAAACCTTCTTGTCCGGAACATACCGTGAGGTTTAGCTGGGAAACAATGTCTTGTACTGTCATAATTTGTAGTTTGTGTTTTTCGTGAATATATTTTATCTTGTTTATTCTCCAAATCTTTTTAATCCCCACGTTTTTTCTGAAAGTTCGAGGGATTCTTCCGGTGTCATCAAGGCTTCGTTGCACAAGATTTTTTGCATGAACACGCATTGATTGAGTTTTGCTTTTCCTTGAACGACGTCCCTTGCTAGCGTGTGACAGGCCGGGGCACCGCAGGCCCCGCAGTCGATTTGCGGGAGAACGCTCATGATGCGGTTTAATTTTTCCATCTTTTCCATGGCGACAAGCATATTTTCGTCGAGTTGTTCGATGGATCGTGGTGGGATTTTCTCGCGGAGTTTACCTTGTTTGAAGAGGTAGGATTCGTATTCCTGTATGTCATCGAAATCGGGTTGCTGTTGTTCGTGTTTGCTGGCTTGCATCCGTTTGCGCAGGCGTTCGATGGTCAAAAATCGGTTGTTCACGACAAGCGCACCGCCGGCGCAGGAGTGGTCACAGGCTCGTAGTTCAAGAAAATCGATGTCCGTGAGTTCATCATTTTCTATTTTTTCGAGTATGTCGATCACGTTGTGGATCTCGTCAATGGCCAGGCAGCGACCTTCAAATTTAGAGGCCTCACCTTCCGACAAGTCCCAGGCGATGGATTCGGGGGAGAGGTACGTGCGTTCGGTTACCCTTCCCACGGGTTGATCCCGGTGTTGCGTGAGGCCCAGTTGTATTTTGTTATAAATGAAATTCAAGTTGATAACTCCGTCGATGTTGGATTGATCGTCGCCAACCGGGCTTTTTACTGCCGCGATTTTTGCGGCGCATGGAGTGACGTAGAATATACCGACTTCATCCGGCGAAATCCCCTTGTCGAGATATTTTTTACGGGCGAAAATGGCTGCTAGGTCCATGGCTTGTTTTAACGGGACAATGTGGTCTATCAGCGAGGGAAAACGTACCTGTATTAAGCGGACGATTGCCGGGCAGAAGGACGAGATGAAAGGACGCTCGTAAGAATTCTTTTCCATATAGCGTTGTATGGCTTTTGCCAAGATGCCCGATGCTTGTGCTACCTCGATTACTTCCGTAAACCCCATTTGATGGAGTTCCGCGAAGATTTGTTGTTCCGTGATTTCTTCCGAGAATTGTCCAAACAGAACTGTCGGGAGAAGGATGATCCGGTGTTTGAAATTGAATATTTGATTGAAATCGTCCTGCTCCACGTATATCGCATGTTGCGGACACGACTTGAGGCATTTGCCGCAGTCGACGCAAGCATTTTTGTTTATTGTTGCCAAACCACCTTTAATGCGGATGGCCTGCGTGGGGCAGAGGCTCATGCAGTGCGTGCATCCGATGCAAGCAGTACTGGCAACTTTTAAGGCGTGGTAAAACGGTTCCATGGATTAATTTTAGATTTTAAATTTTAGATTCCAGTTGCGCGAGGCCAACGCTTTTTGATTTCCTACTTTTAGCTTTTAATCTTTAACTTTTAGCTTTTTTAATCGCCTGTGGCGATTAAAAAAAAGTGGTCATCGTGACTTTAGTCCCCTCGTTTACTTTGGATTCGATGGTTAGTTTATCACAGTTTTTCTGCATATTCGGGAGACCCATTCCTGCTCCGAATCCCATTTCCCGGACTTCGGGGGAGGCGGTGGAATATCCTTCCTGCATGGCTAGGTCTATATCCGGTATTCCGGGACCCCGGTCGCTGATGACGACGGTGATAACAGTGGGATCAATTGACACTTGCATGGTTCCTTCGTAGGCGTGAGCAACCACGTTTACCTCTGCTTCATAGAGGGCAACCACGATTCGTTTTAGAACGGCAGGGTTGACGTTAAGTTGTTTTAGTATCTTTTTTACCTCGCTTGAGGCAGTACCGGCACGTGAAAAGTTTCCTCCTTCGATGTTGTAATTGAATTCCATAATGCTTGTTTTTAATAAATGGGCTCTAGCCCTGCTTCGTACAGAAGTCCGCAGACTTTGAACATACTCTGCTTGCTTTGTAAGATAGCGATGTTACACTCTTTGGCTAATTCTACCATATCGGGGGAGGCTTGTTTTCCTCGAACAAATAGAATGAAACTGATGTCAGACATTTCTGCCGTGCGAATCACCTGTAAGTTGGCTAGTCCCGTGATGAGAATCATCTCGCTGGTGTCTAACCGGAGGACGTCGCTCATCAAATCGGCAGCGAAAGCATGACGGATGACTTTGTCGAGATGGCCGTTTTCGTGAATCACCCGGGCATTTGATAACGCAGCAATTTCCTTTAGAGTCATAAGTTTGTTTTTTGATTGCTCCTAAGATAATCAAAAAAAATCGGATTCTCAAAGT
This sequence comes from Butyricimonas virosa, assembly GCA_020743075.1. Taxonomy (GTDB): domain Bacteria; phylum Bacteroidota; class Bacteroidia; order Bacteroidales; family Marinifilaceae; genus Butyricimonas; species Butyricimonas virosa_A. The sequence goes on from DYVS01000166.1 coordinate 4,361, forward strand.
TTGGGAATCCGAATATTTTGAATCTATCAAATGGTGAAGGCCACCGAGAAGAGCATATCGACAAACATGGAGTTGCTTTTTGTTTCGTATCCGGTTCTGAAACCGATGTTTACAGGGAACGGGAGACGGAAGAAATGAGTGTCGGCTGAAATTTCCACGCCATAGGAGTGATAGGTTTTGTTCCAATAGCGATTTTTCTCCCAGCCGGTATCAAAGAAGGGTTCTGCCGTGAACCGTTTCATGTAGACAAGCGGTCCGATGTGGGCATCCGGGTACCAGAACGGCAAGGCGTAAGATATTTTCAACGTTGATAGGTTGTACCCGTAGAGAGAGGCTCCCCGGGGAGAGTAAATCTGGTTCCCGTAGTAGTTGGTTGTTTTATCCGATTTCAGTTGATGACCGAAGTAGAGCATCCAAGAGTGATGTTTCCAGAATCCAGGAAGATACAAACGTTCTTCTGCCCATTTCGTGTCGCCGTAGTCCAGGCCGTTGAATGGCGTGTGGGCATACCCTATTTCCAAGCGTTGTCCCCAGCGGGGATAGATGTCCCGTTGACTTGTTCGGGTCTGGTTGTTGAGGACAAGCCCGTAGCGCATGATCTGGAGTTTTATATCATTCGGGTTTGCGAGTACGGAGTTATACGGGTTGTTGGAAGGTAAGCCGGTCCAGCGGTTGTGATCCAACAGGTAGGAACGTCTCTGTGTTATCGAGTGTATGGCTTGAATTTCGTATTTCACGTAAGGGATGATATGACGGGAATAGTTTTTCCGGGAAATATTGAAAGGAAACTGTACGGTGGCTGTTCCTTTCGTGCGTTGTGATTTGTAAATTGCACGAATCGTGTCGATTTTCTGGGTCTGAACGATTTTTATTGCATAATCTTGCATGAAGTCGTCATTGCGTCCGCTCTTGAATTCCAGTTGCAGGGTGGGCCAGAATCCTTTGTAGGTGGCTTTTACCTGCCAGTTGCCGTGTTCATAACCTTTTCCTCTCACGAATCCCGCAGTTAGGAACAGGGTACTTAGTTTGTTTTGCGAACTGACGGCTATTCCGAAGTCAATGTCCACATCTTCGGCATCCGGAAAGATGGGCCCCCAGCTATGAAAGTTGAAGAGGTGGGAGGTTTTGTTGTATTTTCGACTGGCGTAAGTGGAATCGGCGGTTAACTTGAATTGCCAGTTTTCCTGTCGTGTCACGCTGTCGGCGATGCGGAAGGTGCGGGCATCGATCGGGTTATTTTCCAGTTGGTTTATGGCAATTTTGCCCGGTTTGTACCCGTTGGAGGTGTAGAATGAAAACAAGAGTGAATCTTTGTTCGGGGTAACAATCGGATAGCGTAGGCCGAATTTGGAGTTTAGTATGTTGGCTCCGAATTCCTGCGGTTGGGTTTGCCGGTAGAAGGAATTGTTGGCGTTGAAGGCTCCCCGGTATATGATCCGGTCATTCACGGTGATCGGGTTATCGATCTCGTAGGGAGTGAATGCGGTGATCGGGGTTCGTTTGCCCGTTTGAATATCGATTGATTCGAGGTGTTTGCCTTTTGAAGAGACCACCACGGTGACAATATTGTTTTTCCCGTCGTAGGAAGGGTGTACGAATAGTTCGTCTCCCGTACCTTTTACCCGGAATATTTCTTTTTGAAACGTGTTATCAAGAATCACGATCGAGGCATTGTTTTCCTTGTCTACTTCCACGAAACCCCAGTTCCCGTTTACGGCAAAGGGTGCGTACCTGTTCTGCCGGGTGGGGTAGCGGTGATATTTTTTATGGCGTAGGTCATAGCTGGCGAGAATCATTTTGCCCCCGTGTTCCCAGCGGGGATGGTATTTGTACTCGGACCACACGAGTGTTTCGTTTTGGTAGGCAAATTTATAATCATACAGGATTCCCGTGCGGGTGATGATTTCGTCTTTGTCCGGGTGTAGGAAAACGAAAGCTCCCTCTTGTGCCAGGCCTTCTTTGTAGGCAATGATTTGACCGGACGGGGTGGCTGTCGGGTAGTGGTAGTTCGTGTATATTTTGTTCGTGGTCGTGATGGTGTCGAATGAGTGGGGTACTTGGTCGGACTCTTGTTTCCATATTTGTTGGAGTTCGCTGAAGTTATCCCGGTAGAGTGTGCGTTTGGCATCGCAATGAGTGTTGGCCTGTTTCACGCTGTCGGGATTGATGAAAAGGGACTGGAAATGACGGGATGACCAGATGGAGTCCCGTTTTTCGTTCATCGTGAGTTTAAGGCTGCGGGCAAAAGGCGTGATCCCGTACGGGCGTTTCCCAACCCGGGAGAGGGCATCCTGCCAGATATAGGGGCCGTAGTGAACACGGCTGTTCCCGACCATGTAATAACCGAGGGCATAGTGGTTGGGGACAAAATCCTTGTAGGAGCCGAGTACGGCCTTGTAGTAGGTGTAGATCCCTTTTTCCGTGATCTGAGCTTTCATTTCATTGAGAAATTCGGGTGAACGTCCCCGCCCGCTTTTCCCGACAGAGGTTTCGAATACCGTGGCGTCTCCTTCAAGGAACCACATGGGGATATATACCCCGATGACGGCCATCGTGATTTGCTCCCCGAAGATGTAATATAATGCTTTGGTGAAACCTTGGTTCACCTTGTCGTATTGCACGATATGCCGGAATTCATGAATACACAAATGTTCCAGCCAAGCGTCGCTGACATCCTGCGGGGGAGCCGTGTAGAGTTCACTCTTCTTGGGGGCCCAGCCTGCGTTCCCGTTTGACACGCCACCATTAGCCCGTACGATCATGGACATTCTTTTGGGTTTGATGCCGAGGGTATTGGCGTGGGCGTATAGTTTCTCGTAAATATTTGCCAGATATTGTGCGTTATCCTCGAAGAAATCAGGGTAGATGATCTGGAAGTTATCCGTTTTGATTTGTCGCCAGCGGGTGTTGCACGGGTCCTGGCCGAGATCAACAAATTGGGCTTTACCGGGAGTGACGAGAATGAATATAAGCAATATGCCTATTGTCAGGGAATTTAGGAAAAACGAGGTATGTTTGTGTCTCATGTGTAGTAGCTTGTAGTTTATTTTTTTATAAAATTATTCCGCTAAAATAATTATTTTTTCCCACAATCTCCATCAAGAACGATTATCTTTGTACACGATGAAAAAGAGTCTCTTTTTCATCGTGGTTACAAGTTACAGGTTATAAATTGCAGGTTATGACCTGCATTCGTCTGAAATTTTAACTTGTAACCTGTA
>DYVS01000167.1:0-14209 GCA_020743075.1 Butyricimonas virosa
TCTCTTGAAAAATTCGTTGACGCACTGCCTCTATTTTTTCTTCGATCGTGTGGCGAGACAAACCACTGGATTTTGTTGCTACTGACATAAGTTTACTTGTTGAACAAGTCAACTTTTTTAGGATAAGACACTGATTAATAGCGGATCATTTCCGTGTAAAACGCTATTAGAACGCTATTAAAACCCTATTAAAACGCTATGCTTAGAATAGCGTTTTAATAAGATTTTATAAGCTTATTAAAAATTTTATATACGGAAGTAATCCTGTATTGATACATTAGTTATCCTGAAATAACGAAAGAAAAGGGCATCATCAGGACTACTCTTTCCCTATATCATTTATATCCCTCTAAAAGAATGAACGCATGAAAAAAAGGAGAGGATTTCCAGATTCACAAATAAATGGTATATTTGCAACTTGATTTTTTAAATGTGCAAATAAGTAATATCTTAAAATCAGGAGTCACGATGGACAAAAAATTCCAAGAGTACAAAGGTTTGGATCTCTCTCAGGTAAACAAGGATGTCTTGAAAGAGTGGGAATCAAACAATACCTTCGAGCAAAGCTTGAAGAATAGAGAGGGGCACCCCTCGTTTGTCTTTTTCGAAGGTCCCCCTTCGGCAAACGGGATGCCAGGTATTCACCACGTAATGGCTAGGACGATTAAAGATATTATTTGCAGATACAAAACTTTACAAGGATTTCTCGTTGAGCGAAAAGCCGGTTGGGACACGCACGGGTTACCCGTTGAACTGGGTGTTGAAAAGAAACTCGGCATCACGAAAGAAAACATCGGGAAGACCATTTCCGTGGCCGACTATAACAAAGAATGCCGTTCCGACGTCATGAAATTCACCCGCGAATGGGAAGATCTAACGAACAAGATGGGCTACTGGGTAGACATGAGTAACCCATACATCACCTATGACAACCGTTATATTGAAACCTTATGGTACTTGTTAAAACAATTATACGAGAAAGGTTTTCTATACAAAGGGTACACGATACAACCCTATTCCCCTGCAGCCGGAACAGGATTAAGTACGCACGAATTGAACCAACCGGGATGCTACCGGGACGTGAAGGACACGACATGCGTGGCTCAATTCAAAGTGATCCGGGACGAAAAATCGGAAAAACTATTTGCTTTCAGTGATGAAGTACATTTCACCGCATGGACAACCACTCCTTGGACGTTACCTTCCAACACGGCATTGGCCGTGGGACCGAACATCACGTACTTGGAGGTGAAAACGTATAACCCCTATACCTTCCGCCCGGTAACTATCATCATGGCGAAAGATCGTTTCAGTGCTTACTTCAACAAAAAAGCAGAAGGTATTGCTTTAGAAGACTACAAGGAAGGAGATAAACTAATCCCTTATCAAATCGTGGCTGAATATAAAGGCCCGGAACTGGAAGGAATTCGTTACGAGCAACTTCTTCCCTGGATGCAACCTATGGGTGACGCCTTCCGCGTGATCCTAGGGGATTATGTTACCACGGAAGACGGTACCGGGATCGTGCATATCGCCCCGACTTTCGGAGCCGATGACGACCGGGTGGCCAAAATGGCCGGAATAGCCCCCTTGCAATTAATTGACAAGGAAGGTTGTAAACAACCCATGGTGGACAAACGGGGACGCTTATTCCGGATCGAAGACATTGACTCGGAATATTTGAAAAATAACGTTAACACAGACTTGTACGGCGAGTTCGCCGGACGATTCGTGAAGAACGCTTATGATCCGAATTTAACTGAAAATGACCCGACCCTTGATATTGATTTGAGCATCCTCCTAAAACGGGAGAACAAAGCATTCAAGGTCGAGAAACACGAGCATAATTACCCGCATTGCTGGAGAACCGATAAGCCGGTGCTTTACTACCCGTTAGATTCTTGGTTCATCAAAACGACAGCCGTTCGGGATCGCATGATCGAGCTGAACAAAACTATTAACTGGAAACCCGCCAGCACAGGTGAAGGCCGTTTCGGAAAATGGCTGGAGAATTTGGTAGACTGGAACCTATCACGTTCCCGCTACTGGGGGACCCCCCTACCGATATGGGTTAGTGAAGACGGAACTGAGAAAAAATGCATCGGCTCGGTCAAAGAATTAATTGAAGAAACAGAAAAAGCGATACAGGCTGGAATCATGAAGGAGAACCCCTTCAAAGATTTCAAAGTGGGAGACTACTCGAAAGAAAATTACGAAAAAATCGACCTGCACCGCCCGTACGTGGATGACATTATACTGGTTTCTTCTACCGGACAACCCATGTACCGGGAGAAAGACTTGATCGACGTGTGGTTCGACTCGGGAGCCATGCCTTACGCACAGGTGCACTACCCGTTCGAGAACAAAGAGTTGATCGATAACCGGATACACTTCCCGGCTGATTTTATCGCCGAAGGGGTGGACCAGACTCGGGGGTGGTTCTTCACGTTACATGCTATCGCAACTATGGTGTTCGATTCCGTGGCATTCAAGAATATCATATCCAACGGACTGGTACTTGATGCCAAAGGCAACAAGATGTCCAAACGTCTAGGGAATGCCGTTGATCCTTTCGACACGATCGAAAAACAAGGATCCGATCCTTTGCGTTGGTACATGATCACGAACTCACAACCGTGGGATAACTTGAAATTCGACATTGCCGGGGTGGAAGAAGTGAAACGTAAGTTCTTCGGGACACTGTACAACACATACAGTTTCTTCGCCTTGTACGCTAATATCGACAATTTCAAGTATGCAGAGGCCGAAGTTCCGTTTAACGAGAGACCGGAAATCGATCGCTGGATTCTTTCTCTATTGAACAGCTTGATTAAAGAGGTAACCGAGGCTTACGAGAAATACGAACCGACACGGGCCGGACGGGCCATACAGGATTTCGTGATCGAAAACTTGTCGAACTGGTACGTGCGTCTTTCCCGTAAACGTTACTGGGGTGGCGAGCAAACCACCGATAAACTGTCGGCTTACCAAACGTTATATACTTGCTTGGAGACTGTGGCCATCTTGTCCTCACCCATCGCACCGTTCTACATGGATCGCTTATTCACTGACCTGAACAAGGTTACGGGACGATACACGACGGACGTTCATTTGGTGGATTTCCCGGTGGCTAACGAATCAATGATCGACAAGCAACTAGAGGAAAGGATGAATATGGCCCAACAAATATCTTCCATGGTACTTGGGCTGAGACGTAAAGTTCAAATCCGGGTAAGACAACCGTTGTGTAAGCTGTTGATCCCGATCCTAAATGACGAGATGACGACCCAGCTAGATGCAGTGAAGAACATCATCCTGTCAGAAGTTAACGTGAAAGAGATCGAGTATATCACCGACACGGCAGGCATCCTCGTGAAGAAAATCAAACCCAACTTCAAGACCCTGGGACCGAAATACGGTAAATACATGAAACAGATTTCCGCACTTGTGGCTGAAATGAATCAAAATGATATTTACAATTTCGAGAAACAAGGAACTTATTCCCTGGAAGTGGGAACTGAAACGCTGGAACTGACGCTGGAAGACGTGGAAATTCTGTCGGAAGATATTCCGGGCTGGTTAGTGGCCAACGAGGGACGTCTCACGGTTGCTCTAGACATCAACATCACGAAAGAATTACGTGAAGAAGGCATCGCCCGGGAGTTGATCAACCGAATCCAAAACCTGAGAAAAGAGAGTGATTTCAACGTGACGGACAAAATTAATCTTTATATCGGGAAACATAAAGAGATCAATGAAGCTGTCGAAAACTTCAAGGCGTACATCGCCAGCCAAGTTTTAGCTGAGAACGTTACGTTAATAGATAAAGCCGAGGACGGTGCTCAACCCATCGAAATCGACGACATACAAACGTTTATTAAAATCCAAAAAATGTAACCTATTCCCCTTACTACAAGTAAAAGTGGATATTTTTCCACGGGAAAGATTACATCGCGGATTTTTTATTAACTTAGACAAAAACTTTACAACTATGGCCGAGAAAACTAGATATTCGGATGAAGAGTTGCAGGAATTCAAAGAATTGATTCTTGAGAAACTCGAAAAGGCGAAGAGAGATTACGAGGTGTTGAAAGCCTCAATCTCCGGTAGCGACGGGAATGACATTGCCGATACGTCTCCCACTTTTAAAGTATTGGAAGAGGGAGCATCTGTTCTTTCCAAAGAGGAAGCTGGTCGGCTCGCTCAAAGGCAGGCAAAATTCATTGCTCACCTAGAAGCTGCGTTAGTACGAATTGAAAACAAAACTTACGGGATCTGTCGGGTAACCGGTAAACTGATCTCCAAAGAAAGACTACGCGCCGTACCTCATGCAACATTGAGTATGGATGCCAAAATGGGACAAGACTCTTAATCGTGTTACGATTAAGAGTCGCTTTAAAATTTTATCACACAGATGAGTACGCGGAAAAAACTTATAATTTTTATTATTGCCCTATTAGTCATTGATCAAGTCGTTAAAATCTGGATCAAGACCCACATGATGATCGGGGATGAATTCAGTGTCTTCGGAGACTGGTTTAAAATTCACTTTATTGAAAACAACGGGATGGCCTTCGGGATGGAACTCGGAGGTGGCAAGTGGGGAAAAACCGTTTTAAGTGTATTCCGCTTAATTGCCGTGGTGGGTATCGCTTGGTACCTGGGACGCCTCATCAAAGAAAAAGCTCCCATGGGAGTGATTCTCTCTTTCGGGTTAATTTTCTGCGGAGCCGTGGGTAACATTATCGATAGTGCATTCTACGGGATGATTTTCAGTGACAGTTATTCACAAGTGGCCACCCTATTCCCTCACGGGGGAGGGTATTCCTCGTTCCTGCACGGGAAAGTGGTAGACATGCTCTACTTCCCGCTTTACGAAGGTTTTCTGCCTCAATGGATTCCCATCTGGGGAGGTGATTTTTTCGTGTTCTTCCGACCGGTATTTAACCTGGCTGACTCTTATATTACCATAGGTGTATTTATTCTGTTGCTTTTCCATCGGAAATTTTTCGCATCGAAGAAATAATTTAACCATTAAATGATTTTCCATGCACGATGATGAGCTTAGATTCATATCGGATATAAACGCAAAAAAAGAAAACGCCTGGAAAAGATTATACCAGAATTACTACCCGGCATTATGCAATTATGCTTCCCGAATCATTCAAGATGAAGTGATCGTAGAAGATATTGTGCAGGAGAGTTTGATCAATCTATGGGACTCTTCTGCAACATTTCAAAATATTAGAAGTCTCACAGGATGGCTTTACCAAGCAGTCTATACCCGATCATTAAACACGATACGTGATCAAGCCCGCACGAACAAGTTGCACCAGAATCTATGGGAATCCATGAAAGAGGAATTAACCGAAGAAATGGCAATCAATTCAGCCATCGAAGAAGAGATATTGCATAAGTTCAGAACAATCATTACTCAACTTTCACCTCAACAACAGGAAATCATGAAAATGAGCATGGACGGGATGAAAGTAAAAGAGATTGCCAAAGTTTTGAACGTGTCGGAGAATGCGATCAAAATGCAAAAAAAGAGGGCTTATTCAGTTATACGCGAAGAACTCGGAGAGTGCTGGAGCGTTCTGCTTATAATGCGATTCCCGAATTTAAAGATTTACGAATAGGACAAAACATCACTTATTTACATCCTCGTTTCCCTTATTTTCTTCTTTTGATTTTCCATGATCTCATGGTCTCGTCCCAATCTCTTTTTTTCTTCATTTTTACCCAAAATTTTGTTACCCGTTTTCATTCCTCCGGTGTTTAAGTAGTAAATTCAAAATATTATGGCGCATTGGAACGAAATAGATAATATATCCGAGAAGTTACTCAAGAAAATTTTGTTGGGAGAGAATAAGGCAGACGCCATCCCTTCACAAGAGGACCACGGACGCTTGACAGACAAATATAAAAATTGGAATGCACTTGCCGATCAATCCAAAAAAGTTTTAAAATATGACGCCAATAAGGCTTTCCAAAAATTACAATTCCAGAAATATCGTCGTCGCAAAATAATAACTGGCTGGAGTATTGCAGCGAGTATTGTACTACTGCTTTCTATCTCCATTTTCTTCATTCAGGAAGCACCCGAAGTAACACCCGTTTCGAAAATCGAACCGGGTTACAAGAAAGCCACTCTAACTTTATCCGATGGAACAAGCTGGGACATCCGGGAAGCAGTACAGGTTATCCAGACAAAAAACAGCGAACTTAAGATAGATTCGTCAGGATTAAGCGTACACAGCAACACGATTGCTCCTCCACAAGAAGAAACACAATACCACACGCTGAACGTTCCCAGAGGGGGTGAATATAATTTAACCCTATCGGACGGGACGCAGGTATGGTTAAATTCAGAATCAGAATTGCGGTTTCCCTCCCAATTCGACACGAACAATCGAACGGTATATTGTAAAGGAGAAGTCTATTTCAATGTTACCCGGAACCCAGAATCTCCTTTTATCGTGAAATTAGATAAAGGTGAAGTAACGGTACTGGGCACAGAATTCTGCACAAGCGATTACAAAAGTTCGGTTGTAGAAGTCACCCTGGTGACGGGGAAAGTTCAATTCAAGGCAGAAAACGGGGATTCCGTATCCTTAACCCCTTCCCAACATCTTGTTTACAACACGATAAACGACAGCATTTCTGTCACTACCGTCGACACTCGTGTATATACAGCATGGAAAGATAATTTATTCTGCTTCGAGGATGAAACTCTGGAAAATATCATGAACACGTTGTCTCGATGGTACGATGTAGATATATATTTTGAATCGGAAGATTTAAAAAGACGACATTTCTCCGGAACTATTGAAAAATATTCGAATATAAAATCATTCTTAGAAGTTTTTGAAACAGGAACAGGTATAAAATTCGACATTTATGGACACAAGATAAGCATAAGACAATTAAACAAATAAACGAAAAGTCTCGTGCTGGTTGGCGCCGATCACGAGACTCTAGTTGATTATTCAATCATAAAATTAATATTCAAAGTTATGAAAAAAAATCCACGTAGCATGCGGATTCCTCCGCATGGGGTGAAAAAATTTTTACATCAAATGAAATTTACATTATTATTTGTCATGCTATTCTGTTTTTACGCAGAAGCTTCTTCACAGAAAGTCACCCTAAAAGTGAAGAACATGGATCTTTACTCGGTTCTCTTGCAATTAAAGAACCAAACCGGTGTCCGCATGCTATATGATGCAGACTACACGAAGCAAATTAAATGTACAGATGCCACATTTTTTGAAAAAGACATTAAAGATGTACTATCACAATTACTGAACAACACGAAACTCGTTTACAAAGAGGTCAACGGTACTTTCGTTATCAGTAAAGCCTCCGAACAAAAGGATAAAACAGTAAAACTAACCGGTACGGTAAAAGATGTACAAGGAACTCCCCTACCAGGTGTTACCGTTGTGATTAAAGGAACCACAATCGGAGTTTCCACTGACGCACAAGGTAATTTTACCTTGAACGTGAAGGAACAAGAGAAAATAACACTTGTATTCTCTTTCGTGGGAATGAAAACCAAAGAAGTCGTTGCCACTCCTAACAAAGCGATGATGATCACTCTTGAGGAGGATACCCAAACCATCGAGGAAGTTGTGATCACGGGTTACCAAGTTGTAGACAAACGAAAAAACACAAGTGCCATCACTTCAGTAAAAGCGGCAGACATCATGCGCCCCGGTATTACCACGATTGATCAGATGCTGGAAGGTCAAATTCCGGACTTGATTTCCATGACCAACTCTGGAGAAATCGGTGTAGCCCCGAAATTACGTATTCGAGGTACCTCGACCTTGATCGGAAACCGGGAACCGCTTTGGGTAATTGATGGAATTGTACAGCAAGACCCGGTAAATATATCCCCCGAGGAGTTGAACAACCCTGACTATATTAATCGTATCGGTAATGCTATTTCCGGGTTAAACCCGCAAGACATCGAACGTATTGATGTTCTAAAAGATGCCTCAGCAACAGCCCTATACGGAACGAAAGCGGCTAATGGAGTGATCGTGATCACAACCAAGCGAGGGCATATCGGGGCTCCGATGGTGAGCTACAATATGACAGGTACATTCAAATTCCGCCCCCGTTACAGCGACCGACATATCGACGTGATGACCTCAAAAGAGCGAGTGCAATTTTCCCGGGATTTATTGAATAGCAATTATAATTTCTCTGGCAACGTGAGTCTGGTAGGCTACGAGTATCTATACGAACAGTTGTACGCCCGCCAAATTTCATATCAAGAGTTCGAAGAGCAAGTCGCAAAAATGGAGTCTTTGAACACGGACTGGTTCTCTGCTCTAGGTAACGATGTTTTTTCCTCACAGCACACGATAAGCCTAACGGGAGGATCGGATATGATTCGCTACTACGCATCTATCGGTTATACAGACGATAACGACGTGGTGAAATCGAATCGGAACGATCGTTACACGGCAAAATTAAATTTGGATATTCATTTCTCCGAGAAATTCTCGACTTCATTGGGCATCGACGGTAGCAAGAGTTCGCAGAAGTATTACCAAAGTGAATTGGCTCCCATCGATTACGCCTATAACACGAGTCGTACAATTCCTCTCTACAACGAGGACGGAACATTACACTATTACCAAAAACCCCAAGCTGGTAGATACTACAACTTCAATATCCTAAACGAATTGGCAAACAGCGGGTGCGAGCAAGAAGGTTCAAGCCTGGCGTTTCAAGCCAATTTACTGTACAAACCACTAGCTTGGTTGAGGGTAAACGGAATTTTAGCTTATTCGGTTTCCAACACGGAAATCGACTCGTACTGGGGTGCAGAAACACACCATGTAGCGAGTATGCGCCGTGGGGAGTTCGGAGGTGAGATTGATGCGGAAGAAAGCGAATTACCCGCCGGGGGAGAATTAAAACAACAGAGTTCACGCAACGAATCGGTAACCGCTCGTTTGCAATTAGATGCCAACAAATATTTCGGGTCAGTCGAGGAGCACAACATCAATGCCTCGTTAGGTTTCGAGGCCAGCTCCACAAAATACGTGGGCACAGAGATCACGAACCGGGGATATTATCCCGATCGGGGATTACAGTTCGCTACATTCGAACAGGGAGTATACCCGGTCTTCGACGCTTGGCTGTTGGCAAATCGTCCTATATTAACAGATAATCTAACAAACTTAATAGCGGTTTACGCCAGTATCTCCTATTCTTATCGCAACTGGATCACGCTGAACGCAAATGCTCGTTATGACGGATCGAACCGATTCGGTTCGCAGAGTAATGATAAGTTGCTGCCCGTGTGGTCAGCCTCCTTGTCATACAATCCGCTGGAACAGTTCCAAGCAACAGGATTCTTTGATTTTCTCCAGCTGAAATTCTCTTACGGTTACCAAGGGAATATGCTGGAAGGACAGTCTCCGGAGATGATTATCAAAAAGTTGCCGTTGGATGATTATTATCATGAGCTGGTGTCGGAGGTTTCTATTTACCCGAACCCGGATTTACAATGGGAGCGTACCAGTTCGTTGAATGCGGGAATCGAGTTCTCTATCCTGGATCGTCGCTTAATGGTAAGCTCGGATTTCTATTACAAAAAAACAAAAGATGCTTTCATGGCAAAGAAGATTTCCGGGGTGAACGGAATGGATTCTTACACGGTGAATAGCGGGGAAATTCTGAACCGGGGATACAACGTATCGTTAACTATGACCCCCGTTCAATTCAAGGATTTTCGTTGGTCACTTTCTACCTCTATCTCAAAGACTTTTAACCGAGTGGAAACGAAACCCTCGACGGATCAATATGACGTGGAGCATTTCCTCGACGGTACGGTGATCACGAAAGGGAACCCGGTAAATACATTTTTCTCGTATCGATTCAAAGGATTGAGCCCGGTGGACGGGGGACCGTTGTTCTACGATTATAAAGAGAATCCGGAACGTTTGTACGGAAAAAACAAACACGATATTTTCACCACGGTACTAGAAGCTTCCGGCTCACGTGAACCGAAGCTATCGGGAGGTATCAACAACACGTTTACTTACAAGAATTTACGGTTAAACGTAACATTATCTTACAGCCTGGGAGCAAAAACCCGATTATTCAAACTATTCGACAATCAGAACTTCAATCCGGAGCAAAACGTGAACCGGGCATTCCTGAAACGCTGGCAACGCCCCGGTGACGAGATGTACACGGATATTCCGGTAATTATAAACGGGGGAAATCGTACTTATGATATACACTGGTCGGAATATAGCGACCTATTACCATCTTTCGGGGGATCGGCATGGGAGATGTATAATTACAGCAACATCCGCGTCGTGAGTGCCAATTACTTGAAATGTACCACGATGAGTTTGACTTACGCATTCCCCAACGAGCTGATTTCAAAATGGAAGTTGCAACGGTTGGAATTGTCGCTTTCTTCGACGAATCCGTTTATTTTCTGTTCCTCGAAATTGAAAGGGCAAACCCCAACGCAAGGCGGCTTCTCAACAATACAGTTGTCTGAACGCCCCACATTTTCTTTCGGACTATATGTTTCATTTTAAATTAATATACATATGAAAAGATATAGATTTTTTTCTCTCATCGTCCTTTTATGTTGCACGAGTGTGGCTTGCAACGATTTCCTAACCGAGTATTCGCATGACCAAGCATACGTACAGTCCTACTCGGATTTGGACGAGTTAATTATCGGATCCGGCTACATGAAATGCGCCGGAACGTATGATTACACGTATTACTCAACGGCAAAGGAGACATATTACCCGTATGTTCATTTCATGGCAGATGAAACAGAAGTACGGAATACAGGTACTTATGATTACAACGGAGAGAGTTTTCTAAAAATGTTTTACGGTTTCTACACGTGGCAAAAGGATGTGGACAAAGATCACGAGGGAACGGTAGGCTGGACCGAAAATCAAGATTGGATTAATTTGTACAAGCATATCAATATTACTAACATTATTTTAAGTCAAATTGACAATCAAACGATCCAAACAGAGAACGACCAAGAAAACGTGAACCGGATCAAGGGGGAAGCCCATTTCTTACGAGGAGCATATTATTTCGTGTTAGCGAATTTATACGGGAAACCCTACTCACCCACCTCGGCTAAGACGGATTTGGCTGTACCCATCAAATTAACGGAAAATATCGAGGATAAAGTTTACACGCGTGCGACCGTGGAGAAAACGTACGAACAAGTACTAGAAGATTTAGTTACTGCCGAAAAGTACTTAAAAGGACAATCCCGCAAATCGGTAACCCGTGCAGGTCACACGGCCACATGCCTCTTGTTAAGCCGGGTATATCTCTACATGCAGAATTACACGGAAGCCTTGAAGTGGGCGAAAGCGTGCTTGGAGGAACAAGGAAGCCTGACAGATTTGAACGATTACCAAGGTACCACGTTCTTGACTCAAACCAACCCGGAGGTGGTTTTCACGATGGGTGGTAATTTCGTGGGAACAGGCCTATCGGTTGGTTCCGGAGCTTTTACCGTATCGAACGATTTGATGCAGTGGTACACGGAAGACGATCTGCGGAAACAAGTATTTTTCGATTCACCCAAAGAAGGGGTGTACCCATATAAAAAGGCAAGTAAAAAATCAGGATCTCGCGATATCTCCGACAATTTTATTTTACGCACGGCTGAAGCTTATTTGAATTTAGCAGAAGCGGCTGCTTGTTTAGGCAACGAATACACGACGGAAGCCCTAGACGCATACAACACGATAAGAGAACGTCGATTGGCCAATTACACGGAGGATCGCTCTCTGACGGGAAAAGATCTTGTGGAAGCCATTCGGTTGGAACGTCGACTAGAATTGTGCTTTGAAGGGCATCGCTGGTTCGATTTGCGCCGCTACATGGTGAACGAGCTTTACCCGCAAGAAAAGACACTGACCAATCAATTCGTGTTATTCAAATATGATTACGGGATATACGACTACGTGATTTCGCTACAACGTACCTTTGAGTTACCCCCGCATGACAATGCTTGGGTGCTACCAATCCCACAGACAGAACTAGAGTCCAATTACGGTATGCCCGATAACCCGAGAAATGAACGTGATTCTAAATAATAATCGAATAAACTATGAAACATTATATTTTATTTTTGCTTTTAGCGAGTACCTTCTGGTGCTGCTCAAATGATGAGGATGTTGTACCCTCGAATAACGACCGGAATATGTTTGATATGCCCGATTTTTCTTCAGAAGAGGAGATGAAGGTGCGAAGAGATTTCTATGACGCCACAAGTTGCTATCTGATTTTTAATGATTCGTTATATTATCGTAATATTACCACTCCTTCGGGATCAGATCCGGAATGCGTGATTCTCGATTTGAAGTACCAGGTAAAGGGAACAAGTGAAGATGCTTTATTACGATATACTTACCTAAAAGATATGAAGGATAAGGAACTGGCAGCAAAGTTCGCAAAAGAAAAGATACTCCCCAGACTGGCTCCCGCATTCTACCCCTACACTTTTTTTATGGTGGATCAATTTTATATCAGTAAAGCTTCCGCATGGAGTAGCGGGTACGATCCGGAAGTCGAGCAAAGTGCTTATGCCGGGTATAACGCCTCATTGGTTGCCTACAAGCATTTTTATGATATGGATGAGGCGGCCCAATACGCTTATAGTAGATCTGTGATTGCTATTCTCATGACCAAGAATTACACGCAAGTGAAGGATAGCGAGTATAACGATTTCTATCAATATTCACAAGAACAGTATGGAATTTACCCTGACTACGAGGATACTCCCCTGGAAGTAGGTTTTCTCGAAACATTTAGGTATGACTGGGTTCGTAGTTTCTATGATAAAAAATATGATCTGCTTGCCTACGTAATGGAGGTGTTCGCATTGACCAAAGAGGAATTTGACGAGAAATACGATAAAGAACTGTATCCTCTAGTTCATCAAAAGAAAGAAGCCCTAGTAAAGATTTTCGAACGATTGGGGGTAAAGGTTTATTAATTCCAAAAACGGTGTAATTATGAAATACATGATTTATATTTTATTGATGATTGGCATGCTGGGTTACGCTTGCTCAGACGATAAAGATAACGCACTACCCACAGTACGCCCGGAGGCGAAAGGCACATGGGTGGACACACGAGGGGAAGAGCCGGTGACATATCACTGGGTTCGTTACGGGAAACTAGATTGGATGTGCGAGAACATGAAATTGGAAACAGCTCCCGGTACTTGTTTCCCCCAAGAAATCACAGATGATATCTTACAGCAATACGGTTACTTGTACGATTTTGAAACCGCCAAAACGTTAGCAGTTGACGAATGGCGCTTACCGACAGACGAGGATTGGAAAGCGTTGGAACAAAGTCTAGGAATGGCAGCAAAGGAAGCTAACGCAGAAGAATGGCGTGGCGATCAGATGGGAACATTAATGATGCAGGACAGCACAGGAAGCGGTTTAAACCTAGGATGTGCCGGCTATTACTACACGACCGGAGGAAGCGGCGTGCGTAACACAGGTATAGATGGCATCTATTGGAGTGCCACTCTGGATTCCCAGAGCCAAGGATACGCTTGGACTCGAATGGTGATTTACAATCGTTCGGATGTGCGTCGTTTTTCCATGTTAACGAAAAAAGGATTAAGTGTACGTTTAGTGCGTGATGTAAAATAAAATAGGAATATGAAGAAAGTCTATATAATCGTATCAATTCTATTTTTCTCACTCATGACTTTCGCCCAAAGTGGTACCCAGTTCATGGATAATCGTCCGTGGCAAGAGGTACTGCAACGGGCGCAACGGGAAAATAAATTGATTTTCGTGGATTGCTACACAAGCTGGTGTGGTCCTTGTAAACAATTATCCACGCAAGTATTCCCCCAAGAAAAAATGGGGGAATACTTGAACTCTCGTTTCGTTAATGCCAAATACGACGTGGAGAAAGGAGAGGGATTAACGGTTGGGAAACAATACGACAAGGAAATTAAAGTTTTCCCGACCATGCTGATCCTGACCGCACAAGGTGAAATTATTCACAAAGTATCAGGTTGCCGCCCCGTAGATGAATTGATCGCCGCCATCGAAGAAGGTTTGCAAGGGAACACGATTTACAATTTAAAAAAAGAGTACGATAAAGGAAACCGGGAATGGAGTTTTATCCAAAAGTATTTGAATTTACTGGAAACTGC
>DYVS01000168.1:0-19746 GCA_020743075.1 Butyricimonas virosa
GCTTTTGAGAAAATTCCTTAGTAGCTCAGTTGGTTAGAGCGGCGGACTGTTAATCCGTAGGTCGTAGGTTCAAGTCCTCCCTGAGGCGCCAAAAAGCTGAAAGTCAGTAGAGATACTGACTTTTTTTAATGCTCAAATATTTGATTCAAGTATTGAATATCAATATATTAACTAAAAAACATCATTAATCACTGTATATTCCAACAATAAAAAAGCAAGGAATTGATACTGGAAAACAGGGAAATTAAGTATCATATTTGCTATCATACCCATTTTATTTGCTATCCATTGGTCACCAAAGTGGTCACCTGCTCTAAAAAAAGTGGTCACCTGCTCTAAAAAAAGTGGTCACCTTTTTTACCGACATAAATTATTGTTGTAAAGCACATTAAATCCATTATATTATAATAACAAGAGTAAACATCTCATTTTCTAGGTGTCATTCTAAAATCTAAAAAAATAGCCGCATCAAAAAAAAGATGCGGCCATCAAACATATTTTTATTCCTATCGCTTTCTGTAATTATTCTCGTCCAAATTCCACAATTCTCTCAATCTTGTTAACTCCCCCTTTTCATCCGGGAAATACTGTTGAAATGCCCACACAAAAGAACGTCCAAATGCCATCGCTTCAGGTAAAGTCGTCATTTTACGAATATATTCCTTTACTTGATCTGCCTGCCCGAAATAACAAGCTTCTGCCAAATCGCACCAAACAAGAAAAAATTCTTTATCAGGTAAATCCGACACTTTAATCAACGAACGCATACAAGGCATCTCGTTTGCTTCCCCGCAATTCCAAGGATTTTCCTTACTCGTGATTCGTCCGGTCGTGTTATTAATCAAATGATCGGACAACATCGTACGAATAATCCTGAAAGAAGCCTCTTCATATTTTTTACCTGCTATTTCACCCCTATTTTCCACGAAAAACTTAAACCGGGGAGCAAACAGATCACTATATTTCAACTCTTCATAAACCACCCAATAACGGGAAACCAATTTTTCTTTCGGGGATAACAACCCGAACAAAGAATCCGTCAAACTCTTCACCTCTTTTTTCATCCCGGCTTCCCGGAACACTCCCACTGCCATCGGGATCTCTTTTTTCTGCAAAGTCCCATCCGAATACTTTTTCATAAAATGCCCCCACGAAGTTTTCTCTTTCAATCCCCGTTCCACCCGAGGAATAAAGATATGCAACGTGTCCGCCCCCACGATCTTATGCCGCAATGTTCCGTCCGGCAATATCATCAAGAAAGTAGGATAAGCATGTACATCATATTTTTTAGCGAACGCTACCCCTTCCCCCTTTTCCGCATCAATCTTGAAACACACGAAATAATTATCGAAATACTTGGCAGCCTCCGGCGTCTGCAATACCTCCTCGCTCATCCAGCGACACGGTCCGCACCACGACGTACAAACATCCACGAAAACCATTTTCTTTTGCTGCTTCGCCACATTCAAAGCCTCCTGAAAACTTCCCTCCATAAATTTCACCCCCTCTTGGGCGAATCCATTCATCGCAAACAGAAAAATCAACACACTCAATACAATCTTATTCATAACTTAATCTTTTAATGCATTTTTCAACTGATTTATAACATCATCTACCGAATTCGTGGCACACATAACTTTACCCTCCGGATTGAGCAAAACTAAATACGGGATCGAAGAGAGTCTATACCCCATGGCTACATCTCTCAACATCTCTCCCGCACATCGCAATTGCATCCATTCCATTTTTTCCTCAGCCATAGCTTTTTTCCACTCTTCCTGTTTTTCATCCAATGACACGCTAAACACCTGCAACTCTTTCGGGTATTCCCGATACAGCTCCCACACGTGCGGGATAGCCTTCCGACAAGGTCCGCACCACGAAGCCCAGAAATCGATGAGAACATATTTATTCTGAAGCATCAATTCTGACAAGCTCACCGTATCCCCCTTCACATTCTGCACTTCAAAATTAGTATAATCACATAAACGAGCATATTTCAACATCCCCGGCAACACACGTTTCATCCGGTTCACGCGAGCCGTGTCCGGATTATTCTCGACTAACCGTAATCTCGCTTGTTGTTCCCCTGCCGTGTATTGGAAAAAAGTATTAAGTTCCTTTTCGACCAAATAAGCCGACACGAAATAATCCGGATGCCGCTTGATAAAACTCTCCGAAATACCTTGAAATTTAGCCTTAAGCATCTCAATTTCCGCATTAGACTTCTTCACAGAATCCTCCGGTAAATTCCCCACCCAAGAAAAAGCGGAAGCCTTTAATTTATTATTAAGATCCCGTTCCGTATCCCATACTTCATTCTCGTACTCGCTCAACTCCTCCTGCCCCTTGGGGCCCTTCACGCTCACCATCTGTCGACGTTGAAAAACATCATCCGTTTTTCGCACCTCCTCCGGGGAAACCATCTTCACTTGATAACTTGCATTCTCCAGCATAAGCTTTACTGTAACAAAATCAACCGTTCCCTTGCGAAAACGCAACTCTCCCATCACGTGCCCTTCCACTTTCCCCTCCAACCGGAACGCACCATTCGACACAATGGTTGAGGCTATCTCACGCTCTTTCCCCTTCTCGATATCAACTACTGCAACTTTCATAAATGTATTACAATTCTCCACTTGCCCCTCAATCACAAACTTCTCCTCTTTCACCTCACGATTGCCACATTCCCAGTTCACCAAACACATGACAAATGCTAC
Organism: Butyricimonas virosa; assembly: GCA_020743075.1. Classification (GTDB taxonomy): domain Bacteria; phylum Bacteroidota; class Bacteroidia; order Bacteroidales; family Marinifilaceae; genus Butyricimonas; species Butyricimonas virosa_A. The sequence goes on from DYVS01000168.1 coordinate 2,721, forward strand.
ATACAATAACAAACTTTTCATCTTACAATATCTCATTATTTACACAAACACTCTACCTCTTGTTTGATCTCCTTCACGTGTTTAGGATTCGAAATCACCCGCCCTTCCTTATCCAATATCAAGAAATAGGGAACACCACCAACCTGATACTTCTCCAAAAAATCTTTGTATCCCTGTTTCGTGAACACGTACTGTGCCCACTTTGCTTGTTTCTTCTCGATAGCAACTTTCCAGGCGTTTAAATCCGTATCACACGAAACCCCAATCACCACGAGATCCTCCGGGAAACGTTCTGCCAACTCCTTGATATCAGGAATTGCCGCAACACACGGCCCACACCATGTTGCCCAAAAATCCACCAACACGTACTTTCCCGTGGGAATAACTTCCGACAACTCACACGCATTCCCGTTGATATCATTCAACGCCAAGTTTACAATCGGGTACCCTTTCGCTGTCAACTTCGCCAACGTACAATTCCGACGAAACGTAGCAAACCGTTCTAGGTCATCAGGAGCCCCCACGATCGTCTTCTCCAGCTCCTCCACTTCTCCCCGAGTCAAATTATATCCCATTCGCAACATCTTATTCCCCAAATAAACCGAAATAGCCGAAGAAGGATGCGCAAGAATAAAATCCTTATCCCCCTTTCCTTGCAATTTCCATAAATTGTACTCGTTAAAATCAGCCTGCACCCGTCCCCCGGTAATCTTAAAATCTGAAGTAATCGGAGCATCCAGAGGAATACTATCATAATGAGATGTCTGCACACGCATCTCCACGTTATCCACGAAAACGGGAGTGTACGTCCATCTAATCTTTTCACCCTCTGTGAGACTCCCGATGTTAGTTGTTATCAACGTGCATAACATCGGCCCCTTCACCTGCCCCCTCAACTCGAAACAACCGTCTTTCACTACAGTTTCACAAATCGTGGTCGTAGGCAACTCTTCCGCCGTCAACAACGAAACCACAATGCTATCCCTCATACCGGGAATCTGTCCCCGAATTACGAATTCTTTTTCTTGCGCGCTGGAATTAGCGCACAAGAAAATTAAAAACAACAAAATCAACCCGATCTTATTCATACACCTTCACTCCATGTTTGTGTAAAACCTTCACCATCTCCTCCATCTTATCTATAATAATCGGGTATTCCGCATAAGTTTCCCGAAACTCTACTTCCGACAACTTAAAAATCTCCTCCACGTAAGCCTTCAAATCATACTCTTTCGAGTGAAAATCCGGACCGCCCCATCCGATATCATAAGTAGGTAAATACCCGCATGCCTCAATTGGAGTAGGCACCTCATATTTGGACGATAACTTATAATACTCATCGCTATAACTGTAAAAATCCGCCCAATCATCATCCGGGATAGCAGTAATATTACTACTAATCAAACTTCCCACGAGCTTGGTCTTCAACACCTCTTTCTCCTCTGCCGTGAATGCAGACAAATTACTTACAGCAATGACGGTCGACTGCATGCCAGCATAAAAAGAATATTCTACCGGATCGTTATATGATCCATAATTCCATTTAAAATAAACCAAACGATCCAACAACATTAGCGAATAAGGATAAAACATCTCAGGTACGCTTACCAACACCTCCCGTTCAACAAACTCCGTCACCACCTTCTTCTCCTCCAACGCTTTGTAGGGATAACAAATAAAAGAATCTATACCTTGATTGGTTGAAACCATATTCCACTCCAAATGAACTTTGGTATATACCTCCTTCTTACCCCCCATACCATTCACCTCCCGTGCAGTCAATGTATCCGAAAATAATAAATACATACCCGTCCGGTCAAAAAAGCCTCTCCGCAACTCCGCTTCCTCGCCAGTGGCTCCTGCAGGCACGGCAAACAGATTCGCCTCAGATTGGCTATTATCCGGCCAATCCTCTTTACTACAAGCCCATAAACCAGCTATTATCAACAATCCTATTATATACTTCATCTCTTTAATTTTAATTATTCAACATCTTCACCTTTCCTCTCGTTACGAGGATTATCAATCATACCCGTATTCTTGTCCAATTCCACTTTAGGCAAGGGCAACACCCAAGCCGGATCCTCCGGGGTCAACGTAAACCGACGCTTCCAAATCGTCTCATACGTCCACGTTGTTTCATTTCGCACTCTATTCTCAACAACATGATTAATTGTCGTCGCTTGCGGGAATTTTTCCGCCACCTTGTAACGTCTCAAGTCAAACCAACGATGTCCCTCCAAGCAAAGTTCTCGCTGACGTTCTTCCCGAATAAAGCGCACGAGCTCTTCTCCCGAAAGGGCGTTTACCTCTGCCTCGTCAAAAGCTTCCCGCCTAATTCTTCTCTCCCGCAAGTCATTCAATGCCTTTCGGGCTGTCACTTCATCCTCTCCACAAGCTGCCGCTTCCGCTAGATTCAAATAAGCCTCAGACGTCCGCAACACAAATACATCCGACATATCGGGAGTCACGAACGTACGTCCATGCATCTTTTTATACAACAATCCCAAACCATCAGAAGAAACAACGAAATGTTCCAAACGCAAGTCTTTTGCCTCCTCAGGCTTATAAGCCAAATACAACTCATCGGAGATACGCATATCTTGATTCGAAACATAAGTATTGATTGAAGTTTCCGACGTCGCATAAAAAGAAAGTGCCCCCGGCAAAGAAGTAGATCCGGTAGAAAATATCAACTCCGATAAACCGGGATACAAAAACTGTGAATTACTATACCCGTTCAAATCCGTCAAACGCGGTCCTTCTTCCGTCACCAATTTTGCATATTTAGCCGCATTCTCGTAATCACACATATACAGGAACACACGACTCAACATTAATCTCGTTGCCACTATATCCGCCCGCCACACCGACTTCTTCGACACATTCTTCAAATATTTTTCTGCCTCCAACAAATCCGCCACAACCCGCTCGTACACCTCCGCCACGGAATTGCGCTGATAATACTTATCTTCGACACTATTCGACAACTTGATCGGCACAGCCGGATCATTTCCTGCTGTAGCCTTGGCGTAGGGTTTCCCGTAAAGATTAACCAAGAAGAAATAGCAACTACCCCGCAAAAAATAACTCTCCCCCTTAATTCTATTTACGTTCTGCACCTCCTCCTCCTCAGTCACATCCTCATACGCCTTAATCTCTTCCAAAATAATATTACAAGCATTTATGTGAGAATACAGGTGACGGAAATCTGCCGCATCATCCCATGCAGTCTTCCCTTCCAAATTCTCGTACACCCGGTATTGCCAAGTATGATACCCGTAGATTGTACCGCAAGCCCCTTCTGCCACCCAAGAACTCCCTCTCGTCTGCTGCGCCAACTCATCCGACATCACGTGTAGACAAGGCAAATAATTTTTTCCCGCTATGCCCGAAAATTGCCAACCGTTAGACACGTAAAACCTTTCGAAATAAGCATTCCCTAGTAAAATCTCGTCCAAATCATCATAACCCTTAATATAAGACTTATCCTGCGAGTATTCCTCCAAGAAACCCGAACACCCACATAAAGCCAAGATACAAATGATCAAGTATAAATTTTTCATATTGCCTGCATTATCATGTTAATTAAAAAATGAAGCCACTTTTCGCTCCAACTCCTCTCCCCGCAAATCTACCGCAACAATCTCCCCTTTCGGGTTCAACAAATACATTTTCGGGACACTCGTCACACCGTAACGCTTCGCCACCGGACAATCCCATCCTTTCAAGGAAGACACGTGTACCCAAGGTAATTCTAACTCCGAGATAGCCTTCGTCCAAGCATCACGCTTATCATCCAACGACACACTATAAATCTCGAATCCCTTATCCCTGAATCGCTCGTAAATCGCCTTCAAGTTCGGGATCTCCTTCCGACAAGGCCCGCACCACGATGCCCAAAAATCCAACAACACATACTTCCCTCGCAACGAGTACAACGAAACATGTTTCTCCTCCGGTGTCGTCAAATCAATATCCGGAGCAATTCCTCCCATTTGCGTTGGTTTCATGTAATCGATATGACCTTTCAACGATCTCCCCGCCGCAGAAGCTTTCACCTCCGGTGCCAAACGCTCGTAATCTTTAGCAATCTCCTCAAACGGATATTTCGACAAAAGTAGATCTTCCATGAAATAAGCAATAGATACCCTGTTCAAATTAGAATCGATAAATGCTTCCAATGACACATCTTTCTGATCCATCACGTAACCGAACATCACGGCAAAAGTACGAGTAAATTGCAACTCTCCAGCCCGTTTCATCACCGCCTGCTCGGGACTTCCCTTCACCGTGCAAGAATTCCGCATGTTTTTATCTCCTAAAAATCCTACAATCTCAACTACAATCGGTTCCCGATCCAGTAAAATAGTTTCTGTTCCCGATCCCATGGAAAGTGTCAACCTTTTTTCCCCCGTGAATTCCTTACCCATGTGAAACTTACCATCTCTAACAACAGCACTATCAACCACCCGGGCATCCTCGCCCCAACCATCCAGCAAACAAACGATTTGTCCATCAGCCCCTTCCCAAGTTCCGGAAATGGAATACTTCTCCACATGATTACACGCCCCAACAAAAAAAGCAATAAAAAGAATATATATATATTTCATCACACCTTATAATTTAAAAAGTTACATTCAATCCAAAAGTAAATGTTGGTCGTTCCGAAAGCTGTACTTCCGTAAAACCACTCTGCACGGGAGTCTGCCCCTTCAGCTTACTATTTGTCACGATAAACGGATTGCTCACCGAAGCGGAAACCTCCAGTAACGAAATACCCCAACGTTCAGTATCAAACGAATAAGTCAATCCCAGATTAGTACATTTCAAATAATCTGCACTCACCACCCGAATATTACTATAATTATACATCTCCCACTTTGTATCCGCAATCTCTGGAACTTGCCCGGAGGTAAAACAGGACCAGTGACTCAAGCTAGAAGACGAGCCGCCATCTATCATAAATGCAGGAATATTTGTATATTTTTCATCCCCAGGATGTTGCCAACGTTTCAGAAAAATTTTATTCAAATTACTCTCCGGACGCACCCTAGCTCCATTATCCGCATACAACTTAAACAAACGCGTCTTCGCCCCCAAACTATAAGAGAACGCCGCATTCAAACGCCACCTCTTATAATTCACCGTTGTGTTCAATCCCCCGAATATAATCGGCTCCCTTCTTCCCGACTCCTCCAACACTTGCGTAAACACCTCGTATTTCGACTTCCCGTGAAGTGATTCCTGCTCCTCTTCCATATCATCAAACATCGGCAAGCCCTTTGCGTCTAATCCCGTGAACTTGTAAGAGTAAAACGAACTCACAGACTTACCCTTTACCACGGCAGTCCCGTTCAAAAAATTCATACGTTCGAACTGATCTGCCCCGGGTAACGAATTCACCTCATTATTCGTGTGAGTAAATGACGTAGACACGTACCAACGCAGATTTTCCTTCCGAATCGGATTCAGCGTAAGTGCAAAATCATACCCGCTATTCACAATCTCTCCCCCGTTCACCACGTAAGAAGTCATACCATTCACTCCCGAAATCTCCTTGTTCAAATAAGCATCCTCTGTCTTCTTCCGGTAATACGAGGCCACCACCATTAAACGACGCTGAAACATGGAAAACTCCACACCCACATTCAACGAACCCGTTTTCTCCCACTTCAAATCCGGGTTCGGATAAGTAGTGATCGACGAAACATACTCCCCGTAATGATCATTATACGGCTTCTTCGAAATAATCGCCACGGGAGACTGTCCGTCTAGCATATTCCCTTGATACCCATAGGACATTTTCAACCGCAAATCATCAAACCAATCCTGCTCCCCTTTAAAATGCTCCATCACGTTATAATTAAACGAAGCCGACCATATCGGTAAAAGCTTATCATTACTTCTCTCTCCAAACTGATTCGAGCCATCATACCGTACATTGGCATTCACGGTAAACCAATTCCCGTAACTATAGGAGATACTACCGTACCATGACAACATATTACTCAAATTATCCGTCACCACCGGTACATTCTCTGACATCCAATTCGCATAGGACGTGTACACCGTCGGATCAACCACGATAAACTGTTTCCCGCGCTCCGGATCATATCCCCGGGTAATATTCTTGTACGCATCATATTTCGTGGAATTCGTTTCCATACCCACCGATGCGTTGATATTATGCTGTTGCTCCACACCCCAATAGCGATTCAAGTCTGCCTGCAAACGAAACATATATGACTTGTTTCTAGATTTATCCACCGTCAATTCTCCCCCTCTCGGCATTCCGGAAGTTTCATCCGCTCCCGCCTCATCAGCACTTCTCCGAATCAGAGCAGCATGATAAGTCTTCGTTCCCCAATACCCCTCAATATCCGTATTCGCCACCGAATAAGACAAAATCGTTGAAATTTTCAACCATTCCCAAGGCTTCACATCCAGATTTGCCCGGAAAGTAACAGAAGAACCCTCCTGCCGCTTACTACTATTCTCCAACTCGTTCAGAATATTGTAGTCATAGTACGAGAAACCACTTGGAATCAAGTAAAAACTATACTTTCCCTCTTCTGTGTAAGCCGGAATCGCCCGACTCGTATTATAAGCATAATTAATCGGGGCAATCTCCTCTTGATAATACTTTCGTTTTGACGTGTTCGCATTCACGTTAAACGAAGCTGCCAACCAAGGCGTGAAATTCATATCCAAATTCAACGTCCCCGTGTAACGCCTGTCAAGATTAGGCTTCACCACATCCTCCTCGATATTCACTCCCACGGAAGAATAATAACGGACTTTTTCCGTTCCTCCCGTCACGCTCACCGTGTGAGAAGAAGAAAACGCATCCCTCGTCAACAACTTAAACCAATCCGTGTTCTCCTTTCCTAGATAAGCCACCTGTTTCTCAAACTCTTCGTAGGAGATCGTGCGGTTATACAACTCCCGCAGTAACTTCTCGTATCCAACCCAAGTAACACTTGTCGCATATTGGTAACCAGCCTCCGCCAACTCACGGGAAACATTCAACCGCTCCTTGGCGTTCATCAAATCAATATTCCGGTCTGAATAACGCGGTCTTAACTTCAATGTTGCCGTACCCCGGTAAGAAATTTGGGGTTCTCCTACGTGGCCCCGCTTCGTGGTAATCACGATCACTCCATTGGCAGCTTTCGTTCCGTAAAGAGCTGTCGCCGAAGCATCCTTCAACACGTCAATACGCTCTATATCCTGCGGGTTAATACCCGAAATCGCATTACCAATACGATTAATATAATCCGGATCGTTCAACTCGTCCGGCGAAATCTGCACCGGGTCCTGCACGATCACACCATCTATGACCCACAACGGTTCCCGATTCCCGATCAACGTCGAAGTTCCTCGAATCCTAATTTTCGGGGCAACACCCGATTCTCCGGAATTAGTCATCACCATCAAATCGGGAATCTGCCCTTCCAGCATCTTGTCCAACGTCGATACTCCCGGAATCATGATATCCTCCATTTTTACCGAAGACACAGCACTCGTTGACTTCCGACGATCAATCACCTGATACCCCGTAATTACCACTTCCTCCATTTCGTTCATATCTTCTTCCAACACTACGGTCAATTCTGTTTGTCCCCTCCACTTCACCTCTTTTGTCTTCATTCCCACGAACGAAAATAATAACGTTACCGAATCCCGTTTAGGAATCGTAATCACGAAATCTCCTGAAATTCCCGTGGCAACCCCTGTCGTTGTTCCTTTCAAAACTACCGTTACTCCCGGTAACATCCCACCCCGAGAATCCTTCACGACTCCTTTCACTGTTACTCCTTTCAAAGAATCCTGTACAGACATAGGCTGCCCGCTCTTTATCACCACCACCCTATTCTGTATTTCGTAATAAAGATTCGTTCCTTTCAGCAACATATCAAGAATCGCCTCCAACGACGCATCTTTAAACACGGCACTGACATTAGTCACCTTTGACACATCGGACACATTATAGAAAAAAGTAATATCACTCTTCTTTTCTAATGTCCAGATTACCTCTTCCAACGTAACCCCTTTCATATCGAGGCTCATTTTGATATGTTGTCCCCTCACCCCGGCAGACAACGTCATCATGGAACAGAATAGTAGACACGTACACAACTTCATAATTCTAAAAATTTTCACGTACTTTCCCCTACAAGGAAAGCAGTCTTTCCACTTTTTTTTCATAACTTTGTTATTCGATTTAATTAAACTTGTATTTATACGAGGTAAAAACTAGAGCAGGTGATGTTCGCAGCATCATCTGTTTTTTTATTTCAACCCAATCACAATCTTTTTTCCTTTCACATCAACCGACAATTTATCCGTTGTCCGTAACACATCTAGAATAGGAGTAATTTCTTCACTCCGGTCCAACTTCCCGGCAAAAAGCATGCTTTTAACCGATTCATCCAAATAAACTACTTCCACGCCATACCACCGGGCCAATGTTCTCATGATATCCTCCAATCGATCCTGACGGAAAATAAACCGCCCGTTTTTCCATGCCATAAATAAGTCCGGGTCAACCTCTCTCACCCGCATCTTCACGCTACGCCGACACCATTCCGCTTGTTGATTCGGTTTTATCTCCATCTTTTCCTTTTTCTCGAAACCGGAGAAAACAGTTACCACTCCCTGCAATAATGTCGTCTGCACATTCATTTCATCCGAATACGCTTTCACGTTAAATTCCGTCCCGGTCACCATAACATCCATGTCTTTCGTTTTCACGATAAACGGATGTTCTTTCGAAGCCGTCACGTGAAAATAAGCCTCTCCCTCCAAAGTAACCTCTCGCCTCTCTCCCGTGAAATGCTTGGGAAACGTAATCACGCTCTCCGCATTCAAGTACACCCGAGTTCCATCACTCAAAATCAGGTTATACTCGCCCCCTGTAGGGACAATAATCTTATTCATCACCTCTTTCTCACCCATCCTCGAAGCCGGCCGATACTCCACCCGGGAAGAATCATTCACAATAACAATCCCGCTTTCTTCCAAAACTTTGCTCGTCTTATGGTCATCCAACTCGATCTCCTGCCCATCATCCAATACCAATAAGGCCTTTGCCCGTCCCGGTTCTATTGTCACTTGAGCTAACTGATTCGCCTCATTCTGTTTCAACTCATTCATCCAGATTGTTACCCCGATAACACACAACACCAATATTGCCGCGGCATATCCCCACAATTTATTCATTCTTCCACGAACACCCAACCCGATCTCCCGATCATAAACCATCGCATACTTTTTCATGTCAATCGAGGCCCTCTTCTCTACATACCGACTCACTTTTTCCCGATTAGTCAATTTCAGATAAAGCACTTCATTCTCCGGCTCCAACTGCCTCCAAGCTTCCAGCTCCCGTCGCTCGACGTCATCCAACCCTTCCCATAGTTGTTTGGCGATTAAATAACAAATCCGCTTATTTTGTGAAATGATCTCCATGTGTTTTTTAATTATTACATTCATATAACAACTGAAAAAACAAAAACGATGAATCCCCTTGCAAAAAAATTATTTTTTATTCATCTCTTTTCGAAAACGAGTAAATCGAAAGACATGAATACCAAACATATAAAAACTAAGACCAGCTAGTAAAATTCAACAAAAAAAGAAAGTAAAAATACTCCTTCAACAATCCCTTTAACTTCTTATAAGCATTCTGTTTCAGTGTTCGCACCGAATTAACCGAAATTCCCAACTTTTCCGCAATCTCTCCATTTGAAAGTTCTTGAAGCGACAACAGAATAACTTTCCGAGACTGTGGAGCCAACTCATCTATCGCCTTATAAATTATCGCATAGACCTCTTCTTCTATCACGTTATCCCGCAAATATTCCTCCGACTCCAACATTCCTTTTTGTACATACCGGGCGACAATCGCATCATGCTTCAATTCATTCAAGGCCAAATTCCTCGCAGTCGTGTATAGAAAACCTTTCACTTTATCCTCCGACTCAAAAGTCTGATCACCATGCCACAAACGGATAAAACACTCCTGAGCGATATCAGCAGCAACCTCCATATCGTCCAAATATTTATCGGCAAACATCACGATGGAAGAGAAATTCTTCTCAAAAAATGTTTTGAACACCCGATTATTCTTCTCGTTTATCCCTGCAATTATATCCATGAAAGCAGTTTTTCCTAAATCTTCCTTCAAAAATAAAAAATATATCGATAAATCAATAATTCCCTATAACCCAATATCCAAAAGATTCGATCATGCAAATATAATTATTACAAAATAATAACATAGGTATAATTATCAAATAATAAAAAAACATGGTACCCTTTCGGCTACCATGTCCCACTTCGATGTCATACCTCAACATCTAACCCTGATAAATATTTTTTACTGGTTGAAAAGTTCATCCATCTTCTTTGCTAACTCCTCACCCCGTAAATCCTGGGCAATAATTTTACCATCCTTATCAAGAATATACATCCGAGGAATACCTGTCACCCTAAACTGTCCTGCAATAGGACAATCAAATTTATTCAACGTTGAAACATGATGCCACATCAACTCGTTCTTTTCGATTGCATTAACCCAAGGTTCTTTTTTCGAATCCAAAGAAACACCTAGAATTTCCAAACCTTTATCGTGATACTTTTTATAAATCTCCTTCACGTTCGGCATCTCCGCCATACACGGGCCACACCAAGAAGCCCAAAAATCCAGTAATACAATATGTCCCCGCAAATCATACAAGGACAACTCTTTTCCGTCAGGAGTCATCGCCTTGAAGTTCGGGGCTATTCCCCCCACGCTCACTGTACCCATTTCATCAATTTTCTTTTTCAACTCGATACCCGGAGCCGATTGCTTCACTCGATCCGTCAAACGATTATAAAAACTTTTGACCTCCTCAAACGAGTAATTATCCATTAGGTAAGACTCGAAAAAATAAGTCGAAGCATAATTATTACGAGTAGAATCCATGTAATTTTGCACGGCACGAGTCAGAGAACTGTCAAGCACCTGAATCATCCGTTTAACAGAATCCACTGCCACCGGATCATCATAATCCACCTTGCTGGCCGCCATCATCTTTCCCAACTGCATGAAAGAAACCATCGTTTTCAAACTGGCACCCTTTTCAAGCCATTCCTGCTCTTCTCCACCCTTACAAATGATATGCACTGAAGTTGTCGGCTTACCCTTCCATTCCTTGGTCACCTCCATAAGTGTAACTTCCAAAGGCTCTTCTGTCACAATAATCTCCTTCTTTTTGTCCTTACCATAACTCAACGCCATTTTCTGAACCTTATCCACGTTTCCCTTCATCGAGAAAGTAAAATCAGGCTTCACGACAGCCGAATCCACTACACGTAATTCTTTCCCCTCTACCAACTCTTTCAGAAAAAGTTTCTTCCCCGCACCATTTTCCCATGTTCCCGTAATCCGGTAAGAAATTCCCCGAGAACAGGACAACACCAACATAACACACGCAAGTATGATCACTCCTCTTGTCAACATTTTCATCATATACAATTTCATTATTATTTTCTGATATTTTACTGAAACAACTCATCCATCTTCTCCCGCAAATCCTCTCCCCGCAAATCTTTGGCTATGATCTTGCCATCTTTATCCACGATGTACAACTTCGGAATAGCCACCACCTGATACAACTTCGCCACCGGACAACGGTTCATTCCTTTTAAAGAAGAAACATGATGCCACACCAACCCAGCCCTCTCGATCGCTCCTTCCCATTTAGCCTTATTATTATCCATCGATATTCCCACAATCTCCAAGCCCCGATCATGATATTTCTCGTACAGAGCCTTCACGTTTGACATCTCGTCCATACACGGTCCACACCAAGAAGCCCAAAAATCAAGCAACACAATATGTCCTCTCAAATCTTTCAATGCAATTTTTTTACCGTCAGACGTGGTCAATTCAAATTCAGGTGCAAAACTTCCCGGCGCCAACTTCTTCAATAAAGCTATCCGTTCCCCGATCTCCCTTCCCTTTTCTGTCTGTTTCACCCGATTAGTAAACCGGTCATAAAAAGAAGATATCTGCTCCAACGACATCATCCGCAACATATTCATTTCGATAAAATAAGGAGCAACATCACTATCATTATATTGTTGTAGGAAAGCGTTCATCTGATCCCATTGCTCCCGTTCAACCTGCTTTATTTCGGCGGCAATAGAATCCTGTTTCCCTTTAGTTGTAGCCCTTTTTAACGAAAGCCCCAAGCCTCCCAACGAAAAATTGCGAATATAATCATCTCCCCAAAACTGCACCATTGCTTGAGCTGCCAACTGATCCTTAGTCTCGTTGTCCAACACGTAAGAAGCAGACGGATTCTTGTACGAATACTCACCCGTGTTAATAGTAAATCTCATGGATGTCCCATCCAAAAAGATTGCTCGAAAACCATACTTTGCACTTGCAATCATCGCACACTGTTTCCTGTCAACCTGTCCTCTCAAAACAAAAGTTCCATCCGTAGCCACCACCACTGAATCCAAAAACTCTCCCTCCACATTTCCCCCTTCCAACGTTCGCAACTGAAGCGTTTTTCCCGCTCCATCCCCCCAAACGCCCGTAATATCATAAACGACTTGGGAACAAGCCGTCCCCCAAAGGAGACAGCACACGATCAAACTTAAAAATCCTCTCATCATCATCTATCTTATTCTTTATCAAAATAACCGACAGGGAGCGGATCATTCGGGCAAAACGAATTCTGCAAGGCAACCGGGTCCATCTCCATCTCTTTAACCATAAAATCAGCGATCAGGAAAGCTCTCTGTTTCACAATATCGAAACGGGCAAAAATGCGATCCATCTCGCTCTTCGGAGTTGACATCAAGAACGAAAGATAATCCCCTAAGTCATCTCCATCCTTATGCGGCATGAAATAACCATACTCAAGGAATGCATTCGACCCCACGAATCCATTCGTGTACAAAACGTAATGGTAAGCATCAAACTCCCCTTCCGGATCAGCATCCTCCTCTTCATCAAACATATAAATAAACTGATACGTCACCAAAGCAAAGAACTCATCCGGCACCGTCATCGTGTTATAAATATTACTCATGATTGCCGTCACGATCCCCGTATTCATGGCATCCCAATCGCTATCCGTGAAAGCTTCCATCTTCACTCCGACATTCGAAACCGCCAAACCATGATTATTTGTCACTAACGTGTTCACCAGATTCGATTTATTATAAGAAGACGTATTACAAATAGAATCTACCAGATAAATCTTCTTCGGCAGGAACTTAGCAATAAATGCCTCCGGATAACCGGCAAACACTTTCTCCAACATAAACGTCACCATTTGAGCCACATGATCCTTATTCCCACTCTTCACGGGAGCGTACCAGTAAACCGTCCGCCCGTTCCAAGTGGTATAAAACTCCGTCTGATCAAAATCGTACAGCACAAACGAACCGTATTTCTCGTACACGGAATAAATCAACTCTTCCAACGAGCCCTCCTCCCCGCGAGGTAAATCAAAAGGAGGATTCCCCAATTCCGGTATCGGGTTTATTGAATCTTCCGATCCACATGAGGCCATTCCCGACAGGAATAAAGCCAACATGATATATATCGCCATTTTCATCGTTTTCATCTCTATCTATCATTATTAATTTCCAACAATTGTTTCTCTGGAATTATTCGTCATTCCGTCATTGTATTCCGTTTCGGAAAGCGGGATCGGTAATAAATAATTCGGACTTTCCTGTTTCAGTACAAATGTCTTTGATGAAGTCATCGAAGAATAGAATTCATGCTTCACCTCAGGCATCCCCTGACGACGCATATCCCAAAAACGCATGGCCTCCTCGAAACAAAGTTCCCGACGGCGTTCCTCCCAGATAAATTGAATCAAATCTTCTCGCGAGGCAAAATCCGCAACGTTCTTCGCCTGATAAGTATCCCTAGAAATTTTCTTTACCCGCAACTGATTCAACCAATTAATCGCAGTCTGGCTTACCCCGTTCTCCTTCCTAGCATACGCCTCGGCCAAATTCAGATACACCTCCGGACTCCGCCAACATTCACGGGCCTCTCCTTCACTCGTTGATAAATAACGATCCGATTTCATCGGAAGAGCCTGCCCCGAGAAATACTCCGGTCTCAACCGAGTTCCACCCAATTTGAACAACCGGGCAAAATAAACTTCTTTACGCAAATCCCCATCCTCGTACAAATTCAATAACGCATCGTCTCCCGTCCATGACGTATGGAACCCTAGCGTGTAATTCGTGTAAAATAGATTAGGAGCCAGATAATTAAACTTATTATCATTCTTACTGAAAAGAAATACAGTCTCGTCAATCGCAATCTGGTTAATCCAGAACGTTCCGCCGGAAGATCCCGGTAACCCGCAAGTCTCCCGATCAACATCATTCAAATCATAGAGTTCATTGCCACCTAGATTGATAAACTCTTCTGAAGTACGAATCACCTCCTCCCAGTCCTCTTGGAACAAGGCCACCCGGGATGCCAGAAAATAAACAGCCGCAGGCGTGATCTCCCATTTCGTGTAATTCCTACTCGCACTCTCCAGATATTTCTCAGCATTCTTCAAATCCTCATTCATCAACGCGTAAATCTCTCCCACCGTGGCCCGCTCCGTCGGGCTGACATCCACGACCGGGGAAGTACGTTTGATCACACCCAACTTATTCTTGTTCTCTTCTGACCAAGGTGTGCCATACGTGTTTACGAGACAAAAATAATGATAAGCCCGTAAAGCATACGTCTGTGCCGCCAGCTTGCAATAAGTCCCGTATTCACTCGCCTCGTACTTCATGTCCGGCAAGGCATCAACGATAATATTACACGCCAAAATATTTTTGTAACGGGCATCCCAAAAATTATCCGTGATATACTGGGAATAATCCGCCCACCACGTGTACACCATCTCCCCGTAACCCATACCGGGATCGAAATCGTCAATAAACGTCACCTTACTATTGTTATACATCGACTCGTCATAATATAACGGACCCATCTCCACGTCGTCCGTCATCAGATGAATCCATTCGATCTGGGACGCAAACTTATCCGGATACCCCTCTCCCAATAATATCGGAACATAATCATTCACCAGTGAAGGAATTAACAAATCATCGGAATCTTCCTTCAAATAATCATCACAAGCCAACAAAAACCACGGCAAGAACAAGGTTAGAATATATATATTTACTTTTTTCATAACGACCTATTTTTAGAAAGACACATTTATCCCAAAACTATACGTCGGAAGGGCCGGGATATTCGCACCATTCGTCTCCGGATCCAGACCTTTCCATTTCTTATCGGCAATCGTGAACAAATTCGTCACCTGAAACCGCACCAGCATACTGGAAATATGTAGGAAATCCAACACGTTCTGCGGCACGCTATAACTCAACGCCACCATTTTCAATTTCAGGAAATCGGCCTTCGCCACCCGGATGTCGCTGTCATTATACAAATTGTAAGGATCAGAATGCCCGGAAATCCCCTCTGAAATATCATACACGCTGCCAGTTTCCGTGGCCAAGTAATTCTTCATATCCGTCGAGTTATAAGGAGCCGGATAAATCGTGTTATCCCCCGCCTGTTTCCAACACTTCAGCCACTCATCCGAAAGATTCGTCAAAGGATCAATCGTGTAAGAATCGTAAAATTTCGGAAGACAGGAAACACTACCCGTACTGTAAGCAAAATTCAAGGATAAAGAAAGTACTTTCTTGAAAGTCACCTGCGTGTCGAATCCCCCAGAAAGTTTCGGGAATATAGAACCGCAATGCACTAATTCCAAATCCTGCCGCAACGCCCGATGCACCTTTTGCCCGTTTTTCGCGTAAAACAAAGGATAACCATTATCCTGATTTATTCCGGCAAAACGATAAGCATACATGGAACCGATAGGTTGTCCCTCCACGGCCAACGTCCCCGCCAACATCTGATCCACCACGGAAGCCTCGCTCAAATCATCCCGATTCGCCAACGTGATCTCGTTCACGTTACGCCCGAAATTAAACCCGAAACGCCAATCCCAATCCCGGTTATTCACCAAACCCAAGTTCACAAATCCCTCGAAACCCTTGTTTACCATTTTTCCCGCATTATAATACAACACGTTTTGCCCCGTGGAGGCCGCCACTTGTTTCGACATGATCAAATCGGAAGTATTCTTCCGGTAAATATCAAATCCTCCCTTTACCCGTCCGTCGAACAAAGCGAAATCGACAGCCGCATTCCAAGATTTTGTCTTCTCCCAACGCAAATCGGGATTCGGCAATTTTGAAATCTTTGAAATCGGTAATCCAGTTACCCCGTCTCGATCTCCCACTGTTACAATCAAGTAAGGAGTAGCACTCTCGTGAATATTTCCCTGAATACCGTAAGAACCCCGGAATGACAAATTATTAATCCATTTTGCATTTTCCAAAAATGATTCATTCGAGGCAATCCATTTCACGGCAAACGAATAAGTCGGCAACCACCTGTATTTCGGGTCACTACCAAATTTATTGGAACCGTCCGAACGAATATTGGCATTGAACACGTACCGGTTATCATAGCAATAACTGGCAATCCCGAAAAATGAAGCGACTTGCGTGAACGAATTTGTATTCGTCGGCTTATTTCCCCCGTACGTGCTGATATAACTCGGCGTCTCCACCGGACTGAACATCTCCCCGAACTCCGGCACCCAACCGTATCCCGTCGTGGAGACACCTTTATACTCGTTCCGACGAGCCTCCGTCCCGACAGAAACCGAAACATCATGAATACCAAACAGATGCGAATAAGACAACATATTACGCAACGTGTAACCGCTTTTGCGAGTACTTCCCTGCGTCAACATTCCCCCGTAAGGTAACCTTGAATCGGAAAACTCCGGGTCGTACTCCGTGTAAGCGCCATACTCGTATCCCCGGATTTCAGTCACTTTATACGATTGTGCAGTCGCCCAATCCCTCGTATTCGTGTTCCCAGTATGCCACGAAAATGTTCCCT
>DYVS01000169.1:0-3408 GCA_020743075.1 Butyricimonas virosa
AAAAGCCTCGTTTGAAACGAGGCTTTTTTATTTAAACATTTTCTCAAGATTTCTTCGTTGAAACGTAACAATTTAATTCCAAAATCCATACTATTCATTTAAGAAAATCCTAACTTTGCAAGAAGGTAAATAACATTATTACTTATGGAAAATAATGACATCATAAAAATAGCCAAAGCCAAAGCCGAAAAATGGTTGGACAAGGCATACGACGAAAAAACACGCAAAGAAGTAAAACGCATGTTGGAAAACACGGACACGACAGAATTGATTGAATCGTTTTACAACGATCTGGAATTCGGGACCGGCGGTTTACGGGGAATCATGGGAGTGGGAACCAACCGAATGAACATCTACACGGTAGGTGCAGCCACGCAAGGTTTTTCAAACTACATCAACAAGATGTTCCCGCATGAAAAGAAGGCCGTATGTATCGGTCATGACTGTCGTCATAACTCCCGGCTCTTTTCAGAAACAGCCTCCAATATTTTCTCGGCCAACGGAATACACGTTTACCTGTTCGAAGACTTGCGCCCCACGCCCGAAATGTCATTTGCCATTCGGGACTTAGGCTGCAAAGGTGGTGTTATTCTTACCGCCTCACACAACCCGAAAGAATATAACGGTTACAAAGCATACTGGGATGACGGATCGCAACTCGTTCCCCCGCATGATAAGAACGTGATCGATGAAGTAAAAAAAGTACAAGTTTCGGATATTAAATTCGAAGGAGTACCGGAAATGATCACCATTTTAGGAAAAGATTTTGACAAAAAATACTTGGATAAAGTGAAAACGTTAAGTCTTTCACCGGAAGCCATACAAAAAGAACACGATTTGAAGATCGTCTTTACCCCATTACATGGAACTACCTACGAACTTGTTCCCGCCTCCTTACGTAACTGGGGATTCACGAATATTCATACCGTACCGGAACAAAGTATTCCCAACGGGGATTTCCCAACCGTGGCATCCGCTAACCCGGAGGAACCGGCAGCGTTCAAGATGGCCTTGGACCTGGCTCGCAAAATCGATGCAGATTTGGCCATGGCTTGTGATCCGGACGGAGACCGTATCGGTATTGCCGTAAAAAATGATGCGGGAGAATGGACTCTATTGAACGGGAACCAGACCAATATTATTTTCACGGAATACATCATCCGCAGAAAAAAAGAACTGAACCAACTTAAAGGTGGTGAATACACGGTTAAAACCATAGTCACTACCGAGTTGATTAAAGACATCGCAGAAAAGAATCATATCATCTGTTATGACGTGTACACCGGATTCAAATGGATTGCCGATGTAATCCGCAAAGAAGGTGGGGAGAAATTCATTGGTGGCGGGGAAGAATCCTTCGGTTATATGCCGGGAGCATTTACCCGGGACAAAGACGGGGTTTCTGCCACGTCATTAATGGCCGAAATCGCCGCTTGGGTAAAGATGCAAAATAAAACACTGTACTCTTTTCTTAAGGAAATCTATGCCAAATACGGTTTCTCTCAAGAGAGAATGATTTATATCGTACGTAAAGGGTTAAGCGGGGCGCAAGAGATCAAAGCCATGATGGAAGAGTTCCGCCACAACACCCCGAAGAAGATCAATCACAGCCCGGTTGTGTTGAAAAAAGACTACCTTTCTTTGGAAGCGACCAATTTACAAACCGGAGAAAAAACGCACCTTGATTTCGAGACGAAAAGTGACGTTTTGCAATTCTTCTTGGCTGATGGTAGTAAGATTTCCGTTCGTCCTTCCGGTACCGAGCCTAAGATTAAATTTTACTTTGAAGGTCGGGCCCAAATGAAAGACATGAATGACTATGAAAGGGCACAGCAAGAAGCGAACGCCCGTATTGATGCCATTATCAAAGATTTGAAGCTTCAATAAAAAGCATGAGGGTGTCAAAAGTCATTTATTAAATGACTTTTGACACCCTCTCTTTTATTCCTCCACCTCGACCATCTCATCCTTGAAATTAATCAGGTATAATTTTTTGCGGGCCCGAGTGAATGCC
This sequence comes from Butyricimonas virosa, assembly GCA_020743075.1. Classification (GTDB taxonomy): domain Bacteria; phylum Bacteroidota; class Bacteroidia; order Bacteroidales; family Marinifilaceae; genus Butyricimonas; species Butyricimonas virosa_A. The sequence goes on from DYVS01000169.1 coordinate 2,015, forward strand.
GTGTATAGCCAACGCCAATATTCATCATCATAAGCCTCCTCTCCCAGCCATCCCGGATCGATAAATACCGCATCCCATTGGCCACCTTGAGCTTTATGACACGTGACGGCATAGGCAAATTTAATTTGCAGAGCATTATAATACTCGTTCTCCTGAATTTTCTTAAACCGTTTCTGTTTAGAAGCAATATCCGTATAATCCTCTTCCACGGCCATATACAACCGCCGATAATCTTCATAACTCAATGCAGGTTGTTCTGTGGTCAAGGTATCCAACATGACCCATGCCGTGATCTCTTCCTCGTAACCGTAAATACTTAGACGAGTGTTAACAAAATGGAATCCGTATAAATCCTTATATTTCCCAACCTTCTCCACTGTGGCAATATCCCCGTTTGCGATAAAATCTACCTTATCGTACTCCGCTCCCCAGAAATAATTATTCTTCACTATCATAACTTTATCCCCACTACTGAAAGCATCTTCCCGGTAAAGAATTCTGGCCCGTATCCCCTCATTAAAACGATTGGCCAGTTTATTCGATCGACAAATCACCATCGTTTCATCCATCCCAAAAGAACTATAACATTGATCTAACTCTTCCAGTAGTTCTCCCCCGCTTACCCGTACAATATCCGGAAAACCCGCTACCCGAAGCAAGAGTTTGGCAAAAGGTCCCGCCCCGATCATTTCCCGTACCCGAGTAGCATTATACAAAATCCCGGACTGCTCGGACTGTCGCATGATATCGGTCAAGTTTGCCTCATATATCTCCATTCCGTAACTCACTTGCAAGAAATCAGCTTCCAAGGCCGGGCTGACATCCACGCCAATCGGAGGCAACTGGGCCGTATCCCCGATTAACACCAAGCGGTTATTACGCCCGTTATACACGAACTCAATCAGATCATCCAGCAAAGCCCCCGTCCCAAAATTCGAATCCTGAGATCCCATTGAAATCATAGATGCCTCATCCACGAAAAAAAGTGTATTGGCATTCCCGTTAAATCCCAAGTTGAATATCCCGACTCCTTCCTGTGCATTTTTCTGCCGGTAAATCTTTTTGTGTATCGTAAAAGCAGGCTGATGAGAATAACCGGAAAACACTTTCGCCGCTCTGCCTGTCGGAGCCAATAAAACAACCTGCTGTTCAAATTGCAATAATGTATTCACGATAGCCGCCACTAAAGAAGTTTTCCCCGTTCCGGCATATCCTTTCAATAAAAACAAACTTTCAGGATGACGATCAAAGAGAAAAGCTAAAAAATTCTTCATTGCCGCCTGTTGTGTAGGCGAAAAATCGAATCCAAACTTCTCTTTTACAATACGTTCAAAATGTTCATTTATCATCACTAAATTTAATAGACAAAAGTGTGCTGTGATCTTTTTTTTTTT
>DYVS01000170.1:0-4425 GCA_020743075.1 Butyricimonas virosa
ATAAACCAGTGGTTATTGATTTTTGGGCAACATGGTGTGGCCCTTGTATGCGTTTAATTCCGGAGATGGAAAAAATGGCCGAAAAATATAAAGATCAGGTTATATTTTTAAAAGTTAATGCCGACAAGGAAAAAGAATTGTGCAGTATGTTTAACGTGGTGGCGTTGCCGACACTGTTTTTTATCCCGGTGGGAGGCAAACCGATTATTGAAACCGGGGCTATGCCCGAAAAATACGAGCAAATTATTAAAGACAAGTTGTTAAAATAGTCTCTTGTTTAACATTTTACTAAAGGCAAGCTTCTATTCGAGGGTTGCCTTTTTTCTGTCTCAATTTATCGGGTATTTAGATATGTTTTTTAGGAAAAATGATTGGCTTTTTGGAAAATGAAGAAATCTTGTCTATTTTTGAGTTTAGATATAAAAGCAATAATACTCAATACGTGCGAGGGAAACAGGGGCATATGATTCATTTTTCTGAGGGAAAATCTTTCTCTGTGGATGAGTTGTATGACCGTTTTTATAATGAATTGGTTTTGTGGGCTGATACCATATTGAATGATATGGAGGAGGCCGAGGACTTGGTACAGGATTTCTTCGTGCGATTGTGGGAGAAAAAATTGAACGAGAACCTAGAGGGAGAGCGGGTAAGGTCGTACTTGTATGTTGCCGTGCGGAATATGGCTGTCCGGAAGGTAAAAGATCAGAGCCGGATCCGGCGGATTCCGGATATGTCGGTCGTGGAAAGTGTATGGGAGAATGAGGATGTAACGCATGATGACATGATAGATCAGGTGTTGAAGGCACTTGATGTGTTGCCACCTAGGAGCCGGGAGGTGTTGGAATGTGTGCATTTGAAGAATATGAAATATGTCGAAGTGGCGGAATTACTGGGCATATCCGTGGCTACGGTAAAAACGTTGTTGGTGCGTAGCCTGAAGACGTTGAGGGGTATTGTTTCTGATACAGCTTTGTTGTTGGTGCTTGTTTATAGGGAAGATGGCGGTAAGCGTTCAGATTTGGGAATGTTCACTAAAAAGTTAGTTTGAATAAATGTAAAATAGTGTCATTAAAATGCTATAATATTGTTATCATGTTGTAAGCCGCTCCCATTCCGCTCCTATTCCACTCCCATTCCGCTCCTATTAAAATGATAAAATATTAGATTATAATAGTAATTATTAATGATTGGATAACTCTATTATAAAAACTTGCTTACAGAATAATAGTTCGAACAGATAGGTATTTTATCAAAATGCTCACATTGCCTGGACAAATCCCTGCTTGCCGAGGTTTCTCGTCGGTATGATGGATTTGATTTTTCCGTATCTTCAATGTGCTCTCAGCAAGGAGAAAAATAAATAATCACGATAAATTTTGAAAATATTTTCATTTTCCTGTCAACCGTTTTGCTTTTTGATGTCTACTATATATGAACATTGAGTAGGATAATATGAATCGAGAAGAATGGGATATACGATTACTTGAATACTGGCAGGGGGAATCTCTCTCCCCGGAGGAGCTGCGAGAAGTGGAAAATTGGTTGGGGGAGAAGGTGGAGAATCGTCGGTATTATGAAGATTTGCAACGAGAGTTTTTACGCCAGCGTTGGGTGATGCGGGAAGGGTTAGTGTACCAGAAGGGGGAACGGCGTTTTCGGCAGGTGGCAAGGAAGAGGATGATGCTCCGGCGAGCCGTGGCGTTTGCCGCTTGCGTGAGTGTTTTTATCTTGACAGGAATCGGGTATTATTGGAAAAGCGAAAAGATGAGGGACGTGCAAGTGGTCGAAAACGGGGTGATTCATCACGGTTCTTCCAAGGCTCGCTTGTTTCTTTCAACGGGAGACATGGTTGAGTTGGGAAAGGAACGAAAGTCGTTACGAGAGGAACAGTCTGTTGCTATTGACGTGGTGCAGGAAGGAATGGTCGCTTATCGAGATTCTATGGCTACGGGAGAGGTCGGGAATATAGTGTATAACAGGTTGGTCGTGAATCGGGGAGGTGAGTACCGGATCGTGTTGGTAGACGGTTCGGAGGTGTGGGTAAATTCAGAGAGTGAGTTGGTATACCCGGTGCGTTTTGTGGGGGAAAAGAGAGTGGTGCGGTTGAAAGGCGAGGCTTATTTTAAGGTGCGGGCAGATGCTGACCATCCGTTTATCGTGGAGGCGAACGGGATTGACGTGGTGGCTGTCGGGACGGAATTCAACGTGAATTCCCGGAAAAAGAAAGTGGTGGAATCCGTGTTGGTGAAGGGACGAGTGGAAGTGGAGAATGAAATCCGGCAGGTGATGTTGAACCCGAATCAACTGGCTGTTTGTGATGTGGAGACGAATGGAATCATAGTGAAGGAGGTTGACGTCAGGAAGTATATCGATTGGAAAAACGGGGACTTTGTTTTTAGTGATGATCGCTTGGAGGACGTGATGAATAAGTTGGCTTTATGGTATGATTGTGACGTGGTTTATTCCGATGAAAAATTGAAGGAAATTCGCTTGTCCGGTGACATGAAACGGTATGGTGAGGTGGAAGAGTTCCTGCACTTTTTGGAGATAAGCACGGGTGCGCGTTTCAACGTGAAAAATAAAACGATTGTAGTGAGTATAAAATAAAAACGGAAAGATTGGCAGATCCTTCCGTCTTGTAATGAACGCCAGTTGGCTCTGGCTAATAATAATTTATTATCAACAAAGTTATGAAAAAAAGTGGAGAATGTAAAGGAAATTTACGCTCGGCTCAAAAAATCTTTAGAGTGATGAAAATGATGTGTTTTCTGATGTTCGTGTTACTGGTACAGGTTCGGGGCGACGTGGTTGCCCAGAATCAGGTGGTCAGTGTGGACATGAAAAATTGTAGTGTGGAAGAATTTCTTCGGGAGATTAAGGAGCAAACGGGTATTCGTTTTATGTACAAGAGTGAGTACGTGGAGGCTATTCCTCGTTTCGATGTTCATGTTAAGGAGCGGCAGGTTCTGGCTCTGTTGGATGAAGTTTTTGCAGGCAAGGGAATTAAGTGCCTGTATGATAACGGGGTGATTGTTTTGACGAAAGTACAACAACGGAAGGAGCCGGAAGAGGTGGTGATCAAGGGGATAGTGAAGGATGAGAGGGAGCAACCTTTACCGGGAGTTACTGTTTTGATAAAAGGGACGACGATTGGTGTGGCAACGGATTTGAAGGGTGAGTTCACGTTGACGACTGTGAGACAGGATTCTTTGACTCTTCAGTTTTCATTTATCGGGATGAAAAGTCGGGAGGTGAGGTGGACCGGACAGAAAATGCTGCATGTCGTGTTGCAGGATGATTCTCATGATATGGAAGAAGTCGTGGTAACGGGTTACCAGACGATTAGCCGGAGAGAGTCGGCAAGTGCCATTTCCACGGTGAAAGCCAAAGATATTATGGTGCAGGGAGTCGGATCGATTGACCAGATGTTACAAGGGCGTATTCCCGGTATGATGGTGCTGAATACTTCCGGAGAACCGAGTGCAACTCCGAAAATCAGGATTCGAGGAAATGCCACGATCAATGGAAATAAATCTCAGGTTTGGGTGGTTGATGGGGTGATTTTGGAACAGGATGTGCCCTTTACGGCTTCAGATATAAATAGTGAGGATGCCGAATATTTGATTGGTAATGCCATTGCAGGTTTGAACCCACAGGACATCGAGACAATTACGGTGTTAAAGGATGCTTCCGCAACGGCTATCTATGGGGTGAAGGCGGCTAACGGGGTGATCGTGATTACAACGAAAAAGGGCGTGATTGGTCGACCGGTGATCTCGTATAACGGGAATCTGACGTTAAATACTCGTCCGTCTTACAAGGATTATCATCGAATGAATTCGCGAGAACGGGTGCTTTTTTCTCGTCAGTTGATAGAGTCAAATATGAATTTCGGGCGTGTACCCACGGGGGAAACGTTCGAGGCGGCTTACGAGCAATTGATGAGCAAGCAAATTTCACAGGCGGAGTTTGAACAGAAGGTGGAGAAGTTACAGGGTAGAAACACGGATTGGTTTGATTTGTTATTCCGTTCGGATGTCACGCACACGCATGCGCTGAATGTTAGTGGGGGAACGGAGGCGGTTAAGTATTATGTATCGGCGGGGTATTCAAATATAGAGGGGGCGGCTAAGGGATCTGATTCTGAAAAATTCAGTGCATTGGCAAAGGTGGATGCGGAGTATAATGAATACTTGGGATTTACGGCCAAGATTGATTATGCCACGACTTCTAATACGGGGTATTCTTCCGTGGTGAATCCGTTTGATTATGCTTATTCAACGACCCGGACCATGCCGGCTTATAACGAGGACGGTTCGTATTACATGAGTTATCGGGCTGCCGGAAGTACGGGACGGGATTATATTGGGTATAATATTTTGAAAGAGTTGAAGAACACGGGTAAGTCTTCTAAAATGGATGATT
>DYVS01000171.1:0-15335 GCA_020743075.1 Butyricimonas virosa
CATATTCATTTTATCTACCCCTCCTACGGTGCCAGATTAATATTCCACAACCAATTAATAACAGTGGTAATATCCCCACGAACATCACTTTCACCCACTTCATAGATGACAATTCCAGTGAAATCGAGGTATCGGCAGGATCGGGACGACGGGTATTCACCGGGAATTCCCCATCCGTCAACCAACGGAAGGACTCCGTGATCAACGAGAAGTTGGACGCCTTGATACCCTTCCGGTACATCATCAGTTCGGAGTTACTGATACAATCCGCATCTCCCAACACTATAATCCGTTGTTCCCGGTTTCCCATCTTCCGGCTCAAAGCCAAGGCTATCGGGTAAACACCTTCTTTTTCCCTGGCAACAGGGTTGAGTTCTACCGGCTCATTCAATAAATCCCGGGTTTCTATCTCGTTCCAACATCCCGTGTCACGCGTGGTCAAAACAGGACGCACCATAAAACCTTTATCCATTGTATAGTTTAACGCCGTGGCTCCGGGCATCGTGATCACCCGTTTTTTCTTCTGCAAATCGGCATAGTTAAGGGACATCTCCGCGGCATCTTTTGTCAATTCACCCCGAATCAGATCCGGATCGAAATCCCGACTGGGTTGTACCAGAACACCGGGCATAAACTGCACCCCGAAACGTTCCACCAAAGGATTCATTACTTCCTGACGCCCCGGTTCTCCCGCAATCAACAAATTTCCTCCACGGGCCACGTAGCGGTCAATCTTTTCCAACTCGCTTTCGGTCAACGGTTGTTTCACATCAGCAATCACCAGAATACGAATATCTTCCGGAATCTCCTCCCCCTCGGTCATGCGATAGGCGATCACATCAAAACCATTATTTACTAAAGCATAACGAAAAGTCGGATTTTTGGCAAAAGCATAATAATCCCGATCGCCCACGTTGTTCATATCCCGCTCGCCATGTCCCGTAAGACAAGCCACCTTGGGTACCTCCATGATCAGGCGTTTCAGAGCCGCGGAAACCTCTGCCTCCATCGGATGTACAAACATATCATTATACAACCGCAGGAAAGTGGCAGAACCGTTGGGTAACACCAATTGCCGCACGAAACGATAACCTTCCGGAGCAAGGTCAATCTGGGCCTCAATCTCTTTGGGAGATAAAAACATTTTCAGATTCAATTTCATCTGATCAACATATTTTTCGGCCACCTCCCGGTCGCTCACGTCAGCATACCGTTCCCGTATGTAGGACGACGCTTTTTTATAATAATACACATACTTCAGCTCGATATTCGATTTGAAACGGATGTACGGTTTGAAGTTTTCCATGTCACTCTTCAGGGAACGGGGCATCCCGTAAGAAGAGTTATCTCCCAAAAGATTCACGTAAGTGACAATTGTCAGATCGTCTTTCATCCTTTCCAGTATACTTTGACTTTCTTTAGTCAATGTTTGTGTCTTACTTGCTGTCGCATCATAATACCATAAAAACGTGGGACGAGAAGTCATATACCCTAATGCCACGGTAACTGCAATCACAACAAGATAACGTCCTACCGTCATCACTTGACTCCGTTTTGCCCGGTGAGCCTCGATCTTCATGATTCCCAACGTCAGGAAAAAGAGAATGACCACGACAAAATACAGGAAGTCCTCACTACATATCAACCCGTCAATGAACACGGTTGCCCGCCCCTTGATTGACAACCAATACGTGATTTCACGCACGAAAGCTATATCCTGCCCCACACTACCGATGAAATTCAGCACGATTAACACGGCCAATGTTCCCACGGCCGCCACAACCTGGTAAGAGGTCAGGCTGGACATATAAAGCCCGATTGCTGCGTAAGCACACATTAACAAATACAATCCGAGTAAACCCGATAAGGCCGCAGAAAGATCAAATGATTCCACCGTGCAACAAGCAAAAAGAACCAGAACCAGCAACACGCCCATCAATATCAACCCGTAAACCATCATAGAAAGGAATTTTCCCCAAATGATCTGTCCCGCTGTCACGGGGGACGAGTACAGGAGTTTAATCGAACCGCTACCAAATTCCCGGCTCATCAATCCCATCGTCAACAAGGGAACATATAGATACAAATATTGTTGTATCACCGTAAATGTTCCCGACATTCCTGTTAACAGAGCCGTCGTGATACTATATTCTATCGGTTCCCCCATAAATTGTTGTCGCAAAACACTCCGGAACAAGTCGGTAAAAGTCATTCCCGACTGAACGGCAAATATCACTAAAATAAACCAAGCCACGGGAGAACAAAAGAGAGCGCGCAACTCATTTCCCGCTATTTTCAATATCTTTCTCATTCGTTTACAATTACGTTATCTCCGTCTTCTTTTAAACCACACGCCAAAATACCCCAACGCGAACAAGATGGGTAATCCCCACGTGAAAGCAAATTTCGCATAAGGTACCGTGTCCTTACTCAATTCCAACACCGTATCCACGGGCGGTATATTCGACAAAACGATCGGGAATTCCCCGTAGCTCAACCACCGGAACATACCCGTGATTAAAGAGAAATTACTCGTTTTCATCCCAACTCTAGACATCAATAACTCGGCATTACTGATACAATCAACATCACCTAACACGAATATCCGCTGTTCCCGGTCTCCCACGTTACGAGTCAAGGCAAGCATCGTCGGGTAGGACTGTTCTTGCTCCCCGATTTCCGGATTTAATACAGCTTTTTCGTCCGTAAAATTTACGGTGGTTAACTCGTTCCAACTTTCCTCGTCTTTTGTCTTTAGCAAAGGATACACGTTGAAACCATGTCCGTTTTTGTAACTTAATGCGGCAGCTCCCGGCATCGTAACCCCATATTTTTGTTGCCATAGTCCCCGCAAAGGAGTCACGACATTCACACCCTCCTCAACAAAAGAGCAAACCAGCAAATTATCATCGTAAGCTTTCGTCGGTTGTACTAAAGTTCCCGGCAGGAAATTCACGCCCAGAGAAGCCGTAAGAGGATTCATCAAATCCGATTTTCCCGGTTCCCCGCCAATAACAATATTCCCGCCTTTCGCTATGTATTCTTCGAGCCGGGCCAACTCATCTGTTGACAAAGGACGCTGTAAATCTGCAACAACCAACACGTCAATATCCATGGGTATCGGCCGATCCCCCATCAAGGTAATACTATCCACGTCAAACCCTTGATTAATCAAAGAATGACGGAAAGTCGGATCAATGGCAAACGTGTAATAGTCCCGGTCTCCTGCCCGTTGAATATCACGTTCCCCGTGCCCGGTCAGAAAAACGACCTTGGGGGCTTTCGTCACCAAACGTTTCATGGCCGTGGAGATTTCTCCTTCCCTCGGATAAATGTAACTATCATCGAAAATCCGCAAAAAGGTCTTTTCCCCGCTTTCCCGTTCCAACAAACGCACGAAACGATATTTTTCACCCGAAAGATCAACCTGTTGGGCAACCTGTTCCGAGCTCAGAAACATCTCTATATCCAAATCTTCCATGACCGCCATTTTCCACGCTCGTTGTTGCGTGTTCAGATCGGGGAAACGATCTTCCAAAACCTCGTTTCCCGCATCGGCATAGTAATACACGTAGTTCATCTGAATTTTCGGTTTGAAACGAATAAACTTTTTAAATCGATTTGCATCACTATTCCTCTCCGAAGGAGCCCCCCGATAAAAATTACCTTCCAAAAGATTCACGTATGTCGTGATTGTCAGTCCTCCCTCCATTTTTTCCATAATCTCCTGACTGACCGGATTCAGACTATTCAGTTTAATGGACGAGGCATCGTAAGAACATTGCAATCCCGGCCGGGAGGTCACGTACCCCAATAGCATCGCCAACACGATCACCCCGGTATAACGGGTAAAAGCCATACTTTTTGATAACTTGCGTTTCCCCGACAAGATGACCATGATCGAAAGCATCAGGAAAAGACCGATCACGATCAGAAAATAAAACACATCCTCACTGCTGATCAAACCGTTGATTAACTCGTCGGAACGCCCGGAAATTGACAGCCAATACGTGATGTCCCGAATAAAAGGAACTTCCTGTCCTATTCTTCCCACGTAATTCAGGAAAGCCAAAGCCCCTAAGGTGGCAACAGCCGCTACCACCTGATAGGAAGTCAGACAAGACATGAACAGTCCTATCGCTGCATAAGAACAGATCACCAGATAAATTCCCAGCAACCCCGATAAGGCCAACGACATATCAAAAGAAGGCACGTTCCATGCCGTGAACCCAACAAACAAAAAGAGAATCCCCACCAGAATAAGGCTGTATATCATCATGGAAAGAAATTTCCCAAAGATAATCTGTATGCTGGACACCGGTGAAGAATATAATAATTTGATAGAACCGCTACTATATTCCCGGCTCATCAATCCCATTGTCAATAAAGGAATATACAGGTAAAGATGCACCAACATATTCGGGAACAATCCCATATTTCCCGTGTACATCTCTTTTGCTATACTATACCATAAAGGCTTGTTAAATTGCTGCATCAACATAATGTCCACTAAACGGAAATAGGTCATGCACGCCTGAACAGTAAAGATAATAAGGACTAACCACGCGATAGGGGAATAGAACAGAGTGCATAACTCTGTCAACGCTATCTTGAATATTTTTCTCATACAACACGAACTTATGATTCACGTTTACTTTTTCCCGACAAGCGAGCGAACACTTCATCCAGAGAACTCCGTTCCACGGAAACCTCGCTTAACTCCCATCCCCGGCTGACACTCTCGTGTACCATCCGGGCTGTCACGTCGTCATCCGTATCAAACCATACTCTGAAACTTTTCGAATTTATTGCCTCCACCCGACGAACTCCCGGCACATGTTCCAACTCGGTCATTCTCGGCGGATTCTTCAGTACCACCACGAACGAATTCGGTTGGATATAATTGTTAAACTCATCCATCGTCCCCGCAAATACCAGTTGCCCTTCCTCGATCATCTTGATGTGGTCACAGGTGGCCTGTACCTCCGACAAGATATGCGTGGAAAGTAGCACGGAACGATCCGTAGCAATCTCCTTGATCAGTTCCCGGATTTCCAATATCTGGTTCGGGTCAAGTCCATTCGTTGGTTCATCCAGCACCACGAACTTCGGATTGTGAATAATTGCCTGTGCGATACCCACCCGCTGCTGGTAACCTCCCGATAAATGTTTCAGTAACCGTTTTCGGAAATGTGTGATCCCGCATTTCTCCATCGCATAGTCCACCGAAGAACGAATCTTTTTAGGAGCTACCGAACGCAGGTCCGCACAATAGGCTAAATACTCTTCCACGGTCAAATCCGTGTACAACGGGGGTTTCTGTGGTAGAAAACCAATATTCATTTTAGCCGCAATCGGGTCCTCCCGAAAATTAATCCCGTTAATATACACTTCCCCTTCTGTCTGGTTCAACACACCACACATGATATTCATCGTTGTCGATTTACCCGCTCCGTTCGATCCCAACAATCCCAATATCCCTTTCTCGTAAATCTCGAAATTAATATCCCGTATCGCCCATTGCACACTATAACGGTGAGACAAATGTTCCACCTTTACAACCGGATTCTCCATGTTATTCATTTTAAAAAATTAACTATTATGGCAGGTAAGGCTTTCGTCACACCTTACCCACCTGTATTATTATAAACTATTTTCCTTGAGCTGTTATATCTGAAATCTTCCCGAAACCGTCATATTTCACCTGCTTTTCCTCATCCAGATTTCCCGTTCCCGGATCCTTTTGCGGAATCAAGTAAACATATCCTTCCGAATCCGATGCCTGCGTTGCCATCATCACTGCTTTCGTGTTCAACGGTAAGGTCAGCAAACTTTCCGTGTCACTGTCAAAGTCTTCCGAATTGACATTATATCTTCCCTGCGTGTAAAATTTCAGAATACTGATGTTCTCCCCTGCGGCCGCCGTGTATTTCAACGAGGAAGCAAGCGAACCGTCTATATTCAGACGAACCGCATGAATCTCCCTAGCCGTTGCCACGTACATGATCGGGTCCACCGTACTGAAACAAATTGACACGGAACGATCTAGTAAATCCTTGATGGCTGCCGGAACCGAATACAAATAACTCGGTGTCGGGTTAACCAACGTATAATCCTGATTCTTCGTGAAGAACGTATAGATTGAATACTCTCCCGACACTTTATCCTTCAACACCATCACCAAGGAAGAACTATTCATGAACCCTCCGGCCACGGCTTCTTTACCCGCCACGGCAGAAGGATCGAAGGGGAAATTATCGTCATTTTCAGAAGAAGAATACAACGAACATTTGTTCTGCGAGTAAGCCCCGTTAAAACGCCCGAAGCGTCCTACCTGTGAATCATACCAGATCGTCGATCCGCTGGAATGAGTCCCATCGCCCGTGGCCGCAGCAACCACTCGATTATCCACATAATTGGACTGCAAGCCTCCCAAGTCGGAAACCACTTCCGGTTTGATGAATATCGCATCATTCTGACGAAGATGCTGGTACACCTGATTATTCATCACCAAAATCGTCGTTGCGGGAGCTAAATAGAAATGTCCGGAAGTATATGTCTCGGTCACAAAAGGAATAATTTTACCCGTTTCCAAGAAGGAATAGTCCCGGCAATCAGCCCGGAACAATCCATTTTTTCCGGCCATCCACAGGATATTCTGATAGGTACTCCATGTCGCTCCCGACACGGTATAAGCTACCTGATCAATCCAATCCTCCAAAGGTTCTCCCTTGGAGGTGAAAATATCATCATATTGTATTTTCTCCGTTCCCGCAAATCCCTTGGTAATGTCTTTATCCATGATTAACGACAAATCGGAAGTCACGCCATCTCGGGAATGAGCCACGATAATGCCTTCCCCGAACTGGCTCTCCACGACCAGTGAAAAGACGGAATAATACTTAAGCGTGGACGCCTTGTCCGTCACTTCCAATGTCAGCGTGTAACCACTGGCTAGAATCGGCATGGCAGCAATTGTGTCAAGCACCCGCTCGTTCGACAACACTTCTCTTAGTTCCGCTGACGAACTTAACTCGATTTCCCATTTATATTCCAGGTCCGGATGATCCGGGATTCCGTTTTTTTTCACGGGAATATCAATATGCAACTTGCCCAAATACGCCACATATTGCGTTTCCGACACACCATTCAAGTCTAATTCCACATTAGGAATTTCTTTCGTATCATAGGTACTCTTGTCGTCATAACACGACATGAGGCCGCATCCCAACACGAACAACAACAGGTAATATATAGTTTTCATCTTCATCATCTTTAATCCGTTTTATCAAAACTTTCGAGCTTTCACAGGCTGGTTAATGGCAACACCTCCATCATGCAGTAACGGGGTGCCATGCTCCTGCTCGTAATCGTCCAAATATTTCTGTAACAACTCGTAATAAGCATTCGTGATTGCCGTATTATAGAACATATACCCATCCGGATCCATCCGGTTATACTGGGGCCACCGGTCCGCTTGCCACGGCCATCCTAAAGCTGCCAGTATCGCCTTATGCGCATTCCGGCTATAATGAGTGTAGGTTGCTAAATTCATACTTTGTCCCGCATTGATCAAGAAATTGTAAGTCCTGGCATAAAACGTTCCACTGGGAAGCATCGGTAACTGGTTGTCCCACGAAAACCGAACACGTGTATATTCCAGCGGTCCGGCTACGAAATATTCCGAGGCCCCCAGCATGATTTCCATCATACACGTCGTGTCTTCCAATTGAGCCAGTTTCGACAATTCCAACGTGAGATACCCGTAACGTTCCCCAGCAGGAATAACGGCATTCAACACCTTATACGATCCATCCAACAGCCGACTACTATCCCGCACAATCGTGTATCCTACCGTTCGGTCATAATCTCGTACATCTCCAACCAATTTTAATGGGATATTCACCACCATAGTCTCTTCTTCGGGATCACTCCAAAACGAATAAGTCTGATCAAAAGTCTTCGTTAAGGAGTTATATCCCGGATAAGTCCTCACGTCCACGCTATTCCATGGAACGGTTACCGTGGCCTGGGTCTCGTCAAATGTATCTATTCCCACTTTCGAGCAACCGCCGCATAGCAAACCGCTCAAAAGAAAACATATCGCATACAGAAAATTAAATCTGTTCATATCCTTTCATTTATAGCATTATTAATCATTATTGAACACGTCCCATTTCCCGTTCAATAGCGGGATAAGGCCACAAATATTTCTCGTCACTCATCCCAACCGTCGAGTTGGGAATATCCGCTGTCCCGATACGCTTGAAATAGAAGAAAGACACGCCCTCACACAGAAATTCCCGGCGATACTCATTCATCAGGCATGTTAATAATTCATCCCGTGTATAACCGCTAATATCAATATAGTTCGAACGCTTCTCCCGTAATGTCTTCAAATAGGACACGGCCTCGGTCAAATCAATATTCGCTCCCCGTAAATAGCTCTCGGCCACGATCAGGTACATTTCCGGGAGACGGATCAAAGGCATACGGTTCAATTTCAAATATCCCGATGAACGATCCTGCGCCAATTTCAACGGAGTGTAACTCCCGTTGGAATTCCTGAAGAATAACTTCTCCATGCGATAATCTGCATTCTCCCCGGTTCCGGTTTCATAATAAATATTCCCCAGACCACCTTCGCTCAACTTAATAGCGTTATACTCCGTTCCTTCCAGAAAATTATAAAGGAAATAATCAGACAAACGATCCGTAAATGCCGGAATATTTAAAGAAGTAATATGTTCCGTGGAATGAATCGGGTCCGTACTCACTACATCCGTCGTGATCCACTGGTAAAGTCCCAGTCGCTCTCCTTCACGTATCACGTCCAATGCCTCCTGACGAGCCAACGCTATGGAGGCATTACTCCCTTCCCACATATACATCCTAGCCAGCAAAGCCTTCACGGCAAAATAATTCAACCGGAAAGTACGGTCATTAAAGAATCCGTCATCATTTAACGCATCATAATAATCCTCGGGATGTTTCCCCGTGATCGGTTCATCATCCAATAATCCCAATGCATCCGTCAAATCCTTAATCACCAGTTCAATAGTTTTATCGTATGTCTGCTGAAGAGTCATCTCTTTATCATAATCCGTCACGTACGGAATCGTCAGTCTTGTCGATTTATCTGTCCGGTTAGCTAAATTCCCGTATCCGTATAAACGCATCAAGTCAAAATGTAACATACCGCGGATAGCCAGTAATTCCCCTTTGATCATCCGGTAAGAAACGGGATCCAGTACCCCCTGACGTTTATCTATAAATTTCAATGCATTATTGGCATTGGCAATTACATTATACGCTTTCTGCCAGACACTACCAAGTACAGCCAATGCCCGCTCAGTTGTATACTGGTACGTTCCCATAGCATACACTTGGGCTTGCGTATGAATAGTGTACTGTCCACTCTGCATTTCTACCGAATACCACGTGAGTTGTTTCCCGTATAAATCAACATCTGCCATACCGATATAGCAACCGATCAAAGCCTGCCGGAAACCGAACTCATTATCGAATTGATCTTCTTCCGGCACTTGCGAGGGAGGTGTCGTGTCCAGCCAACTATCACAAGCTACCATCGTGCATAACATCGCACACAACACGATATTTATTATTATTGTCTTCATATATAACTAATTAAAATGTTCCAATAAGCGAAAACGACATCGTTCTGGCAAAAGGATAATCAAACCCTCTTTCAGCCTTTATGGAAGAAATTTTCGCAATTTCTTCCATATAGAAAGAAACTCTCAACTGTTTCATCCGAAGGTGTTTAAGCAAATTCGGTTGAAGCTCGTAATACACGTTCAACGTTCCCCAAGTCACTTCTTTAGCATCCTGCACGAAACGGGAAGTAGCCCGTGTCATCTCCTGACGGGATAAAGGATCACCATCATACTGGAAATTTCCCAAACGTTTGAAAGGAGTTACTTGTCCCGGCTCTTTCCAACGTCCGTACAATGCCCGCTTATCCACGTTATAATTCATGTCCACATTCTCCACACGATCAATTAACGTCTGGTTATAATATTGATAACCGGTTTGATAACGGAATGTCGTACTGATACCAAATCCTTTATGCTCAAAAGTGAAACCGAAATTTCCCCTGTACTTGGGTAACGAATTTCCTACCGGATATAAATCCGATTCATAATACGTGTAGGTCAACGAACCGTCCTGACGAATATAAAGTTCCTGTCCTGTCATCGGGTCAATCCCGGCAGAACGCACGGCCCAAATTGTTTCCATGGATTCCCCGTCCACGTATTTCAGCACCGGACGATTATTGGCTTTATCCGAAGCCATTTTATCCCGCAATTCGTTAAATGCACGCATACTTTCCGACAACCGGATAATTTCATTCTTAGTAGTCACCAACGAACCGAAAACAGTCAAGAAAGTCCGATTCTGTTGTAACACGCCATAAGAAAGATAAGCCTCGATACCACTATTTCGCACCAATCCCAAGTTATCTTTCACAGTTGTAAACCCCGAACTCGTCGGTACAGAAACGTCTGTCAACATATTTTCCGTATCGGCCCGGTAAAGATCGAAACGTAGAGTTGCCCTATGAATCGTGGCATCAAATCCCACGTTATAATCCTTTTTTTGTTCCCACTTTAACGAGGGATTTGCCAAACGGTCTAAATAAGAGCCCGTCATTCCCAGATAATTCGCATCCGTATAATACTGGTAAGTTGCCACGGCCTCATTTGTATCAAAATTCTGATTTCCGGTCAACCCGATCGATCCCCTCACTTTAAATTGACGAACCAAATCCTTCCACGGGAAAAAATGTTCGTTATGCAAGTTCCACCCAACTCCCACAGACCACCCCGTGGCCCAACGATTATCATTACCGTAAAGAGAAGATGCACTGGTCTGCACGTTAAAATCCACGAAATAACGATCATCATAACTATACCCGCCTCCTAACACGAAATTAATCTCCCGGCGTAAAGACGATGACCCTTCCGGCCGACTATCCAACGCATATTGACGGGCAAACGTAATATCTGCCGATTGACTGTTCGGGAATCCCTCGGCCCTATGCACGTATGCCTCGTATGAATATTCGGATATTCCAAAACCACCCATTGCCAGGATAGAATGTTTACCAATAGCAGTTGCATAATTTCCATGTAAATCCGCAGACACGTTGCTACTCTTACCGTTATCCAAACGATAAGATCCTTTCCTTAATTGATCCTCTATCGGGGAATCTTTCGTGATATTTGCAAAACTTGAATGTGCTGCCGGCAAAAACTCGTCACCATCATTCCGTTTAAAAGACAACATCACACGTCCTCTTAGGATCAAGCTGTTCCACAATCTCCATTCCACTTGAAAATTATTCAGAAAACTCACGTAGCTCTCCTGTCTTAGAGTGCCAATCTCCGCATCATACATCGGATTGGGAATTCTTTCTTCTGCCCAACGTAACACTTGTCCCGTTTCAGGATCTTTAGCCCGCCAGTAGGGATTCATTTTTGCGTAATCACTGAAAGCCCCATAAGGAGAATCATAACTTTTATTACTATTGACTGTCATCGTATTATTAAAAATCAAATCATTTCTCCGATAAGACAAGTCCAACGATCCGGAAATATTCCGTCGGTCAGATCCCTTCATCACTCCGATGACTTGATTATAGGACACGGATATCACGGCCCGCAAAATATCCGCATCCCCCAACTCCACGCTCAAGTTATGTTTATGGCCCACTCCTGTACGTAAAGGTTTCGACAACCAGTAAGTATCTAACCCGGCCGCAACCAACTGTTTCCGTTGTTGATATAACATCTGTTTTTGCGTGTACAACAGGAAATTCGCATCATCATAAATCCCATCGATACGTTCTGCCTCCAGCTTCTCCTCCGCATCACACAAATTGTAACTGCTCAAATCCGGCATCTGTATATCTACACTTCCCGTATAAGTCACCCGTTGTTCATTACCAGCCAGGCGTTTCGTCGTGATCACAACAACCCCGTTAGCTGCTTTAGAACCGTAAATGGCTTTTGCAGAAGCATCTTTTAACAAGGTTACACTTTCGATCCGGTTCATATCCATATCCATCACCCGCTCTGCCGTCACCTCGAAACCATCAAGCATAAACAAGGGTTGATTCGGACTATTCTTGTAATTTCCTTTTAAGCGGACCCCTGTCTCTTCTAACGGGAAGCTCGATATTCCCCGCATTTTCATCTCCGGGATCGCATTCGGATTGGAACCCATCTCCAAGTTATCCATAATAAATAACGACGGGTCAAGATTCTTCAGACTCTGAAACAGATTTTGATTTCCGGCCCGCATAATATCCTTGGCTGTCATCGTGACAACCGCTCCCGTGTAGCTACTTGCCTTACGGGTAAATATCCCCGTCACGACCACTTCGTCAACACTCTTCACCTCCTCTTCCAACACCACATCAATCTTCGTACGTCCTCCCACGGTCACTTCCTTCGGTTTGTACCCCACGAAAGAAAATATCAGCGTTGTTGCGCTTGTAGGAATCATCAACCGATAGCTACCATCGGTTCCCGCACTCGTTCCTATTAACAAAGAATCACCCTTCACGACTACCGTTGTCCCCGGTAAAACTCCACCATCCGTGTCCCGCACGGTACCCGTAATCGTAATCGCAGCCGGTTGTTGCCGGGGAGTCACGACAACCTTTCCCTCGAAATCCATACAAGTTAATCCGGTTCCCTCCACACAAGCCTCAACCGCAGCCTTAACTGTCACGTTTTTCAGGTCAACCGTCACTCGCTTGGTTTCCCGCTCCACCTCCTCTTTCTTAAATACAATCACATTGTCACTCAACCGGTTGATCTCGCGTAACGCCTCAAGCAAACTGATCGTTTCAAGCTTTAAAGAAATTCTTTTCACATTCTGTTGTCCGTAGACCGGTGAGTGAGTAAACAACGTGGTTAAGGATAGTAATAACAATCCGCATAACGCACCACGCATCACCGAAAGTCCACAAAACACTTTTGCTTTGCAGTTTTTTTTCATAACTTTGTTCTGTTTTAATTAAACAAGTGCCTTGTTATCAACAAGGTCCCAAGCCGGAAATGCCTCCGAAACATTTCCGGCATTTCTTTTTCACCTTTTCTCTATAATATGTACAATTCCATCTTCCACCCTAAATTCCGGCCCTCCCGCCAGAGTCAATATTTTTAAAATAGATTCCAACTTCTCATCTTTACTCATCTTCCCGCTAAACGTGTGCCGCCCCTTTCTTTTCCCGTCATACACGAAACGAACCTCGTACCAACGGGACAACATCCGGGTCACCACTTCAATATCGTCCTCATCAAACACGAATTCCCCGTAACGCCAAGCTACCACATTTTTCGTGTCCACTTTCCGCACTGAAAATTCTCCCGTTTCCTTTTTCCAACAAGACTGCATACCCGGTCTCAACACCATTGACGGGATGTCGGACCTCTGATCCGTTAAACTGACCTGTACTTTCCCGGTCAGCAAGGTCGTGTAAACCGACTCCTCGTTTTCGTAAGCACTAACATTGAAAGCAGTCCCCAATACCCGGGTTTCAACATCCCGAACCTGTACAATAAATGGCCGGGCAGGATCATGCTTCACCTCAAAATATGCCTCTCCCTTCAACTGTACAACCCGGCGATCACCAATAAACTGTACCGGATAAACAAATTCAGACGTGGAATTCAACCACACCCGTGTACCGTCACTCAACACGACAAAGAAATCTCCCCCCACGGCTGTTTCTATTCGGTGGAATTCTTCCCGCTCCGGTACTGAATCCGTATTTGCCTCATAGTGTAAACCTCCTTTCGTACCAATCAAAGTTGCCTGTTCCAGTTTCAAACTATCGGGGACTTGTTTCACCAACCCGATACGCTCCCCATTTCCCAGTACGAGCATCACTTTCTCCTTCACGATCTTCATCTCTTTCAGTTCCCCCGGCACACTTATCGATTCGTGTACCTCCACTTTTATCAAAGGATGTAAAGCCACGAAAATCCCCACGAGACATGACGCAATTGCCCCGCTAACCACAACAATCCGTCTCAACGAGTACTGACGAGAACGAGGCACGGCTAAACGTCGAGCCACGTCCTCGTACACCTTCTGAAAATCAGTGGTCTGGTTAATTTCATCTTCCAATCTTAACCTTCCGGCAATACTTCTTCCTCTAATAATATTTCTATACAACCTTCGATTAGCTACCTCTTCATCCAACCACTTTCCCAAAAGCTCCCGCTCCTCTTCAGTAGCCATTCCCAAGCGTACACGAATAATAACCCTTGCTAGTATTTGTTCTCTCTTCATCACCATATATCATCTTGCATTTGATATATAGACACCACTAGTTGAACAACGGGATGAACCGGATTATACTTTTTTCTGCATTTTATATCAACTCTCATCAAAAACATAGCCACACGGGACGAAATCGAAAACCTTCAAAAAATACTTAAACTGATAAAATCATTATTAATAAAAAAACGGGATTTCATTCATCCCTCAAGATTTCGGGCGGTGTCTATAATAATATACCGTGTCGAACAAATATCCTATATTGTGTATGATAACACTTTCTACATTTAACACTTATTACAGATTGTCTGAGAATAGGCCCCAAAGCATTATTTTCTATCATCCGTTTAAGAAAAACACCGTTACCAACCTTGTAACACTTTGTTCACACCGAATTTTTATCCAAATTGTATTATCAAGACAAATCTTACTTCATAACCCACATCCAATAAGAAATAAAAAAGGATATTTCAATCAACATGCTCCCATCGTTTCAACGATACCTCATGACGTAAACTCCACACGAACCATACCGTCCATATAAGTGTTACAAATTATGAGAGAAGATCAACAGCTAGAAATTTTCATTCGAAAACACTACTCATCCATGTGTGCTGTCGCCCTACGCTTTATCGGTTCTCCCGACATCGCACAAGACATCACTCAAGAAGTCATTATCAAATTTTGGAAAAACCAGGCAAACTATGAAAACATTAAATCCACGGATAACTTCCTATATACCATGATTAAAAATGAAGCCTTAAATTACCTGCGAGGCTCACAAAGAGAGAAACAACGTTACAACCATCTTGAGGTAGAGGAATTTGAACATCCAAAAGTACTTAATATGTTGATCGAAGAAGAGATCAATCAAACTTTGATACACGCCATCGATCTGCTACCCGTACAAAGCGCTCGTATCATGCGCCTCATCCTGTCAGGGTACGAGAACAAGGAAATCGCAAAAGTCATGGGTGTTTCCGTGAACACGATCAAAACACTCAAATATGCAGCGATCC
>DYVS01000172.1:0-21269 GCA_020743075.1 Butyricimonas virosa
TATTCTTTCCCACACGATCAACTACAAGACCTTATGCGAACGAATCACGAGGTGGAACACATGTATTGCAAAATGCTGGAAAACTCCCTGATCGAATCACAGCAAAAAGCCGATGCCTGTCGTTTCGAGACAGCCCGAGAACGCTACCACCGACTGGCCACAGAACACCCGGAAGTAGTCAAACGGGCTCCCCTCATCCACATTGCCTCCCGACTCGGCATGACCCCCGAAACGTTAAGCCGGGTGAGAGCTAGTCTGCTTTAACAATTTCTCCACCCGGGTAAAAGACTTACCCACCCATTTCCGACTATTCCAGCGACGCACGAAGATAATCGCCCGGATATTCTCGTCCAGCGTGAAAGCCACCCACATCCCGGCAAGCCCCCAACCGAAAGAGATCCCGAACACGTAGCTTAACGCCGTTGCCACTCCCCACATGACGATCAATCCGGTGATAAAGGGATAAGTCACATCCCCCACGGCATTCAGCACATTTACCGACAGGATATTCACCGCACGTCCCACCTCCAGCAAGACATCAATACAAAGAATCATCACTCCCATGTACACGATCTCCGGGTTGGAAGTCAACATTCCGAAAATAAACTTACTGCAAGCCGCAGTGACAACCGCCACGCAAATGGAAACCACAATCGAAAGCCGCAGGCAATATTTCTGTAATATAAAAGCCGCATCAGTACGTTCGCCCCCGACCAGATGCCCGATCAGGATCGCAGCCCCTTGCCCAAGGGCCACGGAAAACACGTATGAAAACAGGATAATATTCATCGCATAAGTACGTGCTGTCAGTGCCGCCGTTCCCAACATGACCGTAAAATAAGTAATAACCACTTGCGACAAACTATATGACACCTGTTCCCCTGCCGCCGGAAGACCGATATGCAACAAGTTTTTCAACTTATCCCACGGGAATGGTCTCAGACACGAGAACGAGAAGCGAGGGACCACCTTGCCAAACGTGATATACAATAATAACGCTAACGCCACCAATCGGCAAGAAGAAGTCGAAATTGCCGCCCCCACAACACCCATTTGCGGTAGCCCGAATTTACCGAAAATCAAAGCATAGTTTCCAATGATGTTCAACACGTTCATCAACAAGGTCACCCGCATTGGATAGTATGCCTTGTTGTGACTTCGCAGCACAGCCGACATAGTTAGGGCGATAGCCTGCAAGAAGGCAAAGCCGCCCACGATCTGCATATAAGCCAATCCTTCATTGATTAGCCCCGGGGCCAAATCCATCATCTTCAACAAAGCCTCTGCCCGAAAATACAGGAAAGCACTCGTGGTCATCCCGATCAGTGTATTAAAAAACAATGACACCCCGATCACCTGCCGCACGTTTGCCTGTTGCGATGCCCCCAAATACTGGGAACAAAGCACGGAAGTCCCGACCGTCGACACCCCGAACACGAGAAATACCAGACTCAATAATTGATTCACCACCCCAACGGCCGCCACGGTATCATCCGAATAATGACTCAGCATAAACGTATCCATTGCACCTAGTAACATGATTAACAAGGTCTCCACGAATATCGGTCCCGTCAATTGAAATAACTGTTTACGTAAGGTTTTAGTCGGTTTCATAAACTCCTTTTTAAAAAATCGTGCAAAAATAACATAGATGACAATTGAAAGGCTTGATCTATATCAAAAAATAAAAAAGGTGTGCCGAAACACACCTTTTACATAGTCCTTAAATTGGGAAATACTATTTATCTATATCTAACACAACTTCATACGTCATGTTAGGCTTGAAATCCGGATTATAAATAATCAAGAAGTTTTCATCTACGGCAGCTTTCCAATCTTGTCCTGCTGCTAGACGAGGATTATTCAAACGTTCCGGGAAGAAATAGCTGAAAGGCAAATCCAACACATGTTCTTGTTTGAATTTATCTCCTTTCATACGCTCTAGGCTGAAGTTCTCCTTGGTTTTGATCGTGATAATACACTTTTTCCCCTTTACCTTTGAAGTTACAGTAAAATCGGTCTCTTCCGGAATTTCTTGTAAACGAACGTTCCACAACGGATCACCATAGTAGGCCAACACATCACGGTCATGCCAGAAACCGATCTGATCTTGCGTCGGTTGTCCCTTTATCGCTTCTGCCACCTTTTGTCCTGCAAGTTGGAATTCATTTCCTTCAAACGTGGGATAATTCTCCTTAATCAAAGAAGGATACCATTGATATTGCTGGTACAAGAAATCCTGTTGATTCATGTAAATAGCCTCGGCCAACGAATAACGTCCCGGATTGGTCACCCAGTATTTCAAACCACCCCAACCGTTACGTCCGTGCCAAGTGGTCACCACGTAACCGATCATCACGGTAGCATTACTACCGTTCATCCAAGCAATAGCCATACTTTCTTTCGTGTTGTTCACGTTACCGATCAAACAGTTACCCACGGCAAAAAACACTTTCCGTTTTCCGCTTTCCGGTACATCCCACGTCGTCTTTGTTTTATAATCGTTGAAATACAACTTTCCATCTTTTGCCCGGATATCTCCCGTGGAATAACGTACTTGCAAATCTTTTTCCGTGGCATGCCAAGCAGTTACGACCAAATCAGGATCACACGCCGCATACAAATCAGAAAGTTTCTTTAACCGTCCATCTACTGATACCTTATCAGTCTTCACCGCTTCCCCTTTTCCGGTTTTCTCTCCCCACAATCCGTTCGTCTGATCATCTACCCATGCGTAACGATCAAACCATTTCGCACTCTTCAACTCCGTAATAGTAGCCACGGCATTTTTGATTACTAATGGTTCAGTACTATTATTCACCATTTTCATCGCCCCGCTCGCATCGTACCCGGTAATAATCCCCCAAAGGAAATCCGCGAAAATATCCTCATCCACTTCACGACTCATTTTATTCAAGTCAATCACGTAATCCCGGTTTAAATGCTCGGGTTTTTCCACGATTGCCACGTAACGAGGCTTCACCCGTTGAAGGTCCGCTAAATTCTCACGAGGCGCTTTCTCGTAAAAAAAGACCTCTGCGCCATGCTTTTCTTTTAACGCATTAACTACCTGCATCCACGCCGCATCCTGTTGTACAGCCTTGGATGCCAACACTACATACTCGTCTCCGGCACGTCCATTTGCTTTCTTCTTTTGAGCAAATGAAGACATCACCGAGATCATTAAACACAATAAAATTGATAATCGGTAAACTTGTTTCATTTCGCAATAAATAATATATAAAAACACAAACTAAATCAATTCTCAAATATAAGCATCAATCAATTTTAATGACCGACATTTTAGGTTAAATTTACGTTAAAAATATACCATTTATCTCTTTACTTCCTGCCACACGATCCTGGATGATCGTTTCCCATCCGGGGCAACAGCCCGCCCCCCCAACCACAACACCTCGCCCATAGCCTTCACGTTAACCCCGCAAGCATAAGCCGCCCAAGAAGTTCTCGTCGTAATTAAACGAGGTCTCGCCTTTGACGAATCTTTCATGTATACCTCAAAATACCATGTATCGATAGCCTCATCCATCACGGGCATATCCTTTTCACGATTCACCCACGGAATCACGCTCCATACCAACTTGAAATCCAAAGAATCCGCGTACGTCCGAATAATTTCCGCTTTAGTGATCTCCAGTTTCACGAGTTTAAATTTCATCCGGGCATCCGTCAACGCCAGCTCCCCGATGAACATCTCGAAATCATTCGACATGTTCTCCGATACAAGCAACATGATCATTCTCGTTCCAACCGAAATTCCCAAATTTGCAAGTCACCGTCTGCCATTCCCGCAAAATATTTTTCCCTTCTACCGGAATTTCAACAAACTGATCTTCCGCACCGACCTTAGACAATACAAGTTTCAATTTACCGTATTCACCCATTTTCACTTTACACGTAAACGACAATTTTACCTTTTCGTGAACCGGAATATTCGTCTTGAACAAATGCACCTCGGAATATGTAGTTCTCCCATATGGTTTCAAGCATGACCTACCGAACCAAGCATCTTCAAACACGGAATCACATTGAATCGCATCAGCAGGTACCCGCCCGTCATGTCCCGTAACCCACTAACCCGGGCAAGCAGTGATTTATCCCTGTAAAACGGGTATTCAAATGAAATTTCTATCAGATAGAGTTATTATTCTATTTTCAAATAGTTATAATCTACTTTCCTCAATATTAATAATTACTATTGTAATACTATAATATTGTTATTCTAATAGGAGAAGAATAGGAGAAGAATAGGAGTGGAATGGGAGCGGAATAGGAGCGGCTCACAATATGATAACAGTATTATCTCATTTTAATTACATTATTTCACATTCAATCACATTAAATTCTTGTTGAACACCCCTAAATCCGTGAAGAAAGCATTCCTTACGAGAAGGTTCGAGTATCAACCGGAAAAAATAATTGCCGGAAGAAAATCCGGCAATTACTTTTACTTATCAATAATCATTCATTTTGCAAGCAAGGCATCCAAATGTTCGGTAATTTCCGGATCAGAAGGCCTCGGGGCAAAAGATTCAACAATATTAAATTCCTTGTCAATCAAGATAAAACGAGGAATATACTTGATCTGCCAGTTCACTCTCAATCCTTCGTTATCGACAGAATTAAACTGAGGCACTACCGATTCCTTTTGTTTCAAATAACTCAACCAAGTCTTTCTGGAATTATCTGTTGACAATTGAATAAAGACAATATCTTTATCCTTATATTTTTCACTTAACGCGGCAAATGCCGGGGATTCCTGAATACAAGGACCGCACCACGTCGCCCAACAATCCAAATAAATATTTTTGCCTTTAAAACTACTCAACAAAACTTCATTTCCATCGACATCTGTCATGATAATCTCGTGGGCCGGTTGTCCAGTCATCAGACTTTTTACATTACGGATCTTCTCCTGCAATTCGGAAACAATTCCCACGTGCTGAAAAGATTTTGTCTTTTCCTCCATGCTCAAAATCACCTCCGGATCTGTTGATGAATCCAATTTCGCCAAAACTTGTAAAGCTTCCTTGATTTCCCGCATTTCCGGGGTAATCTCCACCCCTTGCATAAATTCCGCTTGATCCAAGTTATAAATGATAACATCCCTGACATCAACAATATCCAGATATTCATTCCGAACAATATCTCGCATCAATTGATTCACATCCGGAGTTATAGAAGCTACCAAACGTTTATACCACTCTTTTTGTTCCTCTATTGATTTCCCCGCATTTTCCCTACTATACAAAGCATAAGTCAGGTAACTATTCAACAAATTCGCTTTCACCCGAACACGCTCGTTCTCCTTAAAACGCTTTGTCACCCCTTCTAACGTATCCAGCTGAGCCAACTTAGAAGAAGCAAGAGCGTCAACCTCTTTTTTTGTCTCTTCAAAATTCGCTTTCACGTTCCGTCCGGAAAATAAGAAAGAGCCACCTTTCGGATAAAGTCGATCTTTCAAAAATAACTGAGCCTCACTCCCTTTTCCCTTAAACGTCGCTTGACGGGTATCCGGTGTCAAGTAAACTTCCAAATCATCACCGGGTGAAAGGTAAAGAATGTTACGACTGATATTGAAATACATGGGTTCTCTCAATGGAAGGATCGTATCAAAATACCCCTCTTCGTTCGTCTTTAACATTATATTCCTGCCAGTACCGAAATCTCCAGTCACCCCGGTATATTCCATACTTACTTCTTGGCTTCCCATATCAGCCAAACGTCCCTTCAAATGAATCTCTGCGACAGGGGTAGTCTTGCAGCCACTCAAGACGGCAAGACTACACAACATTAACCACACTTTCATCTTCACTATTTTATATAAGGTTCACCTTGTAATTTCACCGACAGAGGAATAAAATCACTGAAATTTCCGTGTCCCGCCTCATATTTCATATCCATATAATTTCCGTTTTCCTCTTCTACGCGAACAACGTATCCATTCTCATCCAAAGTATACGTTACCTCATGAGATTTTCCAGCCTGAGTTGTCACGACCTTCATTTTTGTATCTGCCAGATAGGTAAACACTTTTTCCATATTCACCTCCCCGTTAGTTCCCGCAACTTTCAAACCGGTCTGCCGAGCTCCATCATAACTGTAATCCCAATGAGAAATCACTGTCCACTGATGGTCATAAACCGCATATTCACCCCGAACAATCCGGTTCCCTTCATACGTATACACCATCCGGGTTAAAGGAATTTCCCAGTCAGCCTCCCTGAAACAACGCCATTTCATGACTTTCTTATTCATGGACAAGGTATCGTCAAACTCATAAATATAATTTTCCTCATAGTCAAAAGTAAATTGCAAATCCTCTCTTTTATAATGAGTAATCGATTCTTCCCGAGTTGTCCGGTTCACTTGATAAATAATCCTACTTGTCATGGGCACCTCACTCCCCGGCTCCAGCATGTCAATCTCTTCCTGTGAAAGAGCCGGAACCTTCATAATAACCATTCCTTTTGTCAGATTAGCGATGGTATCTTGATCTTTGTCAACAACAACTCCAATATCCAAACGATCATCCGAATAATTCAAGTTTATTTTAAAATCTCCCCACAAATCGTTGCGACCGACAATTTCTTTTACTCTAAATTCATTCAACCCCTCATTCGAAGGTTTCACATCATCATTATCCTGACAAGCACTGATCCAAATACCTGCCAATAACAACATCAAAATATATTTTATCTTTTTCATTATGCTACAATTTAACGAGTATGGAAACAAGTTGTTTTTAAAATACGCCCGAACCCATCGTATATGCGATAGAATTTAGGATCTTCCACTACTTCTCCAGTACTTAATGACCGAATAGGAACCACGGTGACCTTTCCTTCCTTCGTTACATCATTATAGGTTACAACCGTAATCATATTACGTCCGGAAGCCAATGTTTCCGTTTCTCCTCCTTCCCCGGGAATTTCAACCTTTCCGGGACACTCATCCACTACCCGGATTTCCGTGATTTTCTCATTAGAAACCGTAATTCCGTCGTGGGTATATGAAGCAGAGAACTTTGGATAAGCTTTCGGATGTTCCGAAGTCATCAAAGCTGTATATACATTATCCTCGGTCGCATAATACAAAATACTCTCCATCGCTTGCGAACTAAAAGATATGGCTTTATCAATGTTCGGACATTGATCCAATATATAACGTCTATTCACAACATTATCCGCACTTTCATCATCCGAATCCAAATTGAACTCCCAAACTTCATATACTTTTGAATCTAAATTCTGTATAACTGCATACAAGGTGTTGTTCGGTCCATAACCAATATATTTACAATCTACATTACCCGGTTTGTTCGGATCCAATTTGCCATCTGCAGACTTACGTTTAAAAATACGCAAGTTATTTTTGTCTGCACCATATATAGATGGGAAAGCTAGAAAACGCTGATTTTTTTTATCAAAAGCGACACCATAAATTTCATATCCCCTAGGTCTGGTTGAACGATATTTATATTCTGTGATATAATAATCATCCGAAAGATCACTCAAAACCAAACCGACACCATAAGTAATTACCTCCTCATATTGAGTCCTTTTGTGAAGGAAACCATTAACAACAGCAATATCATAGGGACCTGAAGAACTTGTTCCCAATTTTCCGACATTCATTTCGCCCTCGAAAGGCTTAATGAACATATCATTATTTCTACGCATGACCGTAAAATTATCCAACGGGTCCAAATCCTCGATCAAATGATCCGTTGCAATAGATAGTTCCAAAAATCCACGGCCGACAACATTCTTCATGTCTTGAATCAAGCCATTTACGTTTTGACCATTATTCACGCTGTATACATTCCAAAAAACATGTTTATCTTCTTCCCTATTATAGTCTTGTGTAAAATTTTTACTCGACACCAAATGAATATCGGAAGTCATCCCGTCTTTCGTATCAGCCACCAATAAACCGGCCACGTATTGTCCCGTCACATACAAGTTATATTTCTTACTCAAAGTTAATCCATATTCCGTATCGGTAACTTTAAATAAAAGCGAGTAGGCATCTCGATTCATAGGCACGTTGATCACCGTATCCAGAATCATAGAATGTCCCAAATCCAAATGTTGCCCGTGACCTTCCAAACGCCATTCACATTCCAGTTTCGCATCATCCGTCCCCTCTTTATAAGCCAGTACTTTTACTTTCAAACGATCTCCCTGTGTCACGTATATTTCAGTCGACGACAAAAAATCATTAATCATTAACGGATTAAATAATGTTACATCTTTCGCCGACTCATCTTCAAAACAAGAGCTTGCGAACAAACCCAACAGAAATACTCCCAGAAATATCTTAAATTTCATAATTCATGTTTTAATAATTATTCAACTTATTAATAAGGAGCTGGCATCACGACTTGTTGCCCAGCCAAATCCCCGTCATCATGTGTCAACGGTCCGGTCAAAGAATTCCTATTGTAATTTCTCAACTCCTGCCGGATCATCTCCTGCAAATTGGACATCTCGTAATAAGACATATTATATTTGCTAGGATCAGGATTAGGAATCGGAGACCACAAATCATCCCAAAAAGGCAAAGAAGTACGTTCACACTTTTCCATAATAAACCGCCACCAACGAGTAGAATAAGTACCGAAAAAATATTGCAGCTGAGACCAGTTAAAAGGTTTCATAATCTTAGCCGTGAAATTCAACCGGCAAGAGGGAAAAACAAGATCAAGTTCCTGAAAATCGTCATTCGCCACGGCCTGTATTTTTAGAGTCACTGTTATATCATCTAACGAAGGAACATATTTCAACACGACAGGAATAAAACCTTCCGACTGGTTTTCTCCCAAAGTTCCTTCCAGTAACTGGTACATATTTTCCGTAGCTGTTGAAGAATCTTTAACCACCTCAGCTTTTAAAGTCCGGGCATAATTCTCAAGTTTTCCGGTAATAATAACGGGCAACATCACGGTATCTACAGTTTTCCAAGGATTTTCTGCGAAGGAATAAGAAAACTCATTACCATTAAAATAAAACCCGGGACGCCCTATATATCCCATCGGTTCGTCTTTCTCGCATCCTTCAAACAAGACAAGGAGCAAAACCAACCAACATAAACTATATCTATTCATTCTTTTCATATTCATTCCTATTTATTGTTTTCTCGGCCACCAAATTCCAATTCAGCCTGAGGTAAAGGCAAAACATACGTCTGATCGGTCACCGTAATGTTGCAACGCGGGATACTGGAAATTCCTCTACGTTTATAATAATAGAACATTTGTCCCTCCAACAACATCTCTTTCCGCCATTCTTTCTGAATTTCTTCCCGCAATTCATCCTTTGACATATTAACATCTAAAGCTTGGGGTATATTCCGTTTACTTCTCACCGTATTCAAGTAACCGACTCCCGCCTGCCGTTCGGACTCATTTCCGGACTCATTCAAACATTCAGCCAACGTATAGTAAATTTCAGCTTTCTTCATCAACGGGACCCGGTTACCATAAATACTCTTTTCATACTGCTTGAGTTTTAAAAAAGCAAACCGATCTCCCCCTTGTGCATATAACCATTTATAACGATAATCACCGGAGCCTATATTTTCCTCTACTTCAAAAAGTTGAGCCGCAATTTCGGCCGTATGAAAAAACATTTGCGGATTATCCTGATTTTCAACTAATTTAAATTCCAAATTCGAATCCGTAATATCTTTATACTGCTCGATACTTAATCCAAAAAGATATTCACTTGAAAAAGTCAAATCCCGATTTTCCGGATAACTCGTTTCCAACGCATTTCTGCTTACCCAAGCAAAATCTGTTTCATAATTCAATAAATTTTCCGCATATTTTCGGGCTACAGAATAATCACCTTTCCACATGGCAATACGCATCCTAGTTGCCAACAGAGCATAATAATTAAAGGTAAAACGAGATGTTGCAACATCATGAGAAATCAACTTCTCCGCCTCCGTCAAATCTTTTTCCATATATTCCAATGCCGTTCCAACAGTCACTTGAGGAACGATCTCCTTCGTATAGTGGAAAGCATAAGGAATGCAAAGCCGGTTCAACATATCCGGACGTTCTTTCAAATTTCCCCATCCGAATAACCTCAACAAGTCAAAATGAATAAAAGCTCTTAAGCCCAGACATTCTGCCTTCAATTGCGCATACACCGGAGGCGTCACGCAACTTCCGTTCGTTTCCAAATTTTCAAGAATATTATTAATATTCGCCACAACTTTATAGGCAGAACTCCATATTCCATCAACCTTAGCCGTCACCTTTTCCACCTCATACCGGAACTGAGTTGCATCATAATAATCATTCGTTGCCTGATCCATTTCATACTGCTGTCCAATTGTTTCCACCAACCCAAAAGTCATTTCCCGACCATACAATTGAGCCTCTGTCATGAGTACATATACCCCTGTCATGGCATCTCTAAATCCTTGTTCCGTCTTGAATAACTCATCTTCTTTAATCTCGGATTTGGGTTTTACATCCAGCCACTCGGAACAAGATAGCATGCCGAACGATAAAAGGCAAAAACCGATTATCAAACGATAAGTATTTATCTTTTTATTCATATTTCCAATATTTAAAATGTCATTTGTAATGAAAAATTATAATTTCGGGCAAAAGGATAAGCCAATCCCCTCTCTGTCTTTATCGTAGATAACTTAGCTACATCATTCATATAAAAAGCAAGGCTTAAACGCTCCAACCCGATCTGTTTTACAAAAGCATAACGATAAAAATCATAGGAAATGTTGATAGAAGAAATATTCAATTCATTCTTTTTCTGCACAAAACGTGAAGTTGCCTTCGTCTGCACATCTCTGGGATAAGTTTGGGTTTCAGGATCCCAATAAGATTTCAGAGAACGAAAACGCACCACATCTCCCGGATTCTGCCAACGTCCTTCCAACACTCGCCGGTCTACATTATAATGCATATCTACATTTTCAACCCGATCTATCAGCGTTTGATTGAACATTTTAGCTCCTAATTCATATATGCAAGTCATATTAAACCCCAGCCCTTTATACCCCAAATTAATACTAAAACTTCCATTCAGCTTAGGGAGATTATCCCCACAGATAACCATATCATTGACATCGTAGGTAAAAGTCGATCTTCCATCTTTCTTCCGATAAATTTCCCTTCCGGTGGCAGGATCAATCCCTAGAGAAGGCACTGCCCAGATTGCGTTCATAGATACCCCATCATAATATTTGATAACAGGCTTTCCACCCTCCAGCATTTCCTTATCCATCCGCTCGTTATAAGCCTTCATAGAATCGGAAATCTTAAGTACTTTATTCTTATTATGAGCCCCTCGCAAGGCTAATGTCAGATAAGACCGATCTTTCGCGTGTGAAAATACGGTATAACTCATATTCACTTCCACTCCGGCATTTTTTACTTTCCCTATATTTTCCTGCACGGTCGTGAAACCGGAAGAAGGTGGTAAAGTTAAAGCGACCAAAAGATTTTCCGTAATACTCTGATAATAATCGAAAACCAGATTAAAACAATTCTTCACCGTCATATCCATCCCCAAGTTATAATCCATTTTTTTCTGCCACTTCAAATCATCATTCTTCATGCCCAATAAATAAGCACCCAAAGCATCTTCATAATATTTATCGCTATAATTGTAAGTAGCAAGTGACTGGTAAGCATTAGACCCTTGAGAACCGGTACTACCAAGAGAAGCACGGAGTTTCAAACGCGAAAACCATCCCAGTTCTCTCATCCATTTCTCATTATGAATATTCCATCCACCACCGAAACTCCAGAAATTTCCCCATCTCTGGTTTGCTCCAAATTGACTGGAGGCATTCGTCCGATACGTCACATCCATTAAAAGCCGATCATCAAAAGAATAGTTGAATACCGCATTTACCCCAACGGAACGACTTGTAGATTCAGAACCCGTTGGTTTAGAATTTTCCGTGTACTGACGTGCAAAAAATATACTGTTCATCTTATCACTAGGAAAACCTTCAGCCTTGAAAATATCTTCCTCAAAAGTATTTTCGCTCAGACTATAGCTCAAGAAACCAAACACATAATGTTTGTCGCCCAATTGACGGGAGTAGTTCAAACTGAAATCGTAATCCATGGTCTGCCCCTCTCCCGTATTAATTTGATAGGAACCCCTCTTCCGAAGTTCTTGCACGGTGTTGAACTTCAAATGATTTGCCGGATAGAAATGATCCGCACGGGTAAATTTCCGGGTGAAACCAATTCTTGCCCTTACTTTCAAGCCCTCAAAAATATCGTATTCACCCTCGAAATTATCGGTGATATCCGTATATTTATCTTTCAGACTTGTATTCAATGTCGCATTGTACAAAGGATTAGGATAATATGCCTCCTCGTCTCCAGCATTTCTTGTAATCTGGCCGTATTGATCCACCGGAGTCCAGTATGGATTCAGTCTTGTATATTCACTAAACTCACCATAAGGAGAATCACTACTACGGTTTATATTAACAGACAATTCATTCCGGAAACGGAATCGGTTATTTCGATATGAAGCAAAAACGGAACCGGCTACATTTTCCCGATCCGAACCTTTCATAACTCCCGCGATACTATTATATGAAAGGTTAGCCACCAACTGGATATTTTTATCCCCCAATTCTATCATTAAAGAATGTTTATGCCCGACACCATTTCTCAAAGGTTTAGCCATCCAATCCGTATTGACACCTGCCTCCACTTTGGCCAAACGTTCCATATACAAACGTTCCAAACGAAGCACCCCATCAATTTCATCCGTCCGACTAGGAGTATACATCCCATATATACGTTCGGCTTCTAACTTTTCACGAGCATTACACAAATCATAAGAAGACAAATCAGGCGCCTCGACATTTACATTTCCCATATAAGTCACTCTCAAATTCTTGGTAACAGATCTTTTTGTTTCGACAACCACCACGCCATTGGCCGCTTTAGATCCATAAATAGCTTTTGCGGCAGCATCTTTCAATATGGTG
Source organism: Butyricimonas virosa (assembly GCA_020743075.1). GTDB lineage: Bacteria > Bacteroidota > Bacteroidia > Bacteroidales > Marinifilaceae > Butyricimonas > Butyricimonas virosa_A. The sequence continues at coordinate 13,018 of DYVS01000172.1, forward strand.
ATCGACTCGATCCGGTTAATATCCAAATCGAAAATCTTTACTGCTGCTGCTTCAAAGCCGTCTAAAATAAACAAAGGCATATTGGGATTATTCTCAAAATTTCCCCGAAGGTCCGAAGCTCCTTCCACATCCATCGCAATCACTGAAGTTCCCCGCAATTGCATATCCGGTACTTTATTAGGATCCGAACCGAAGTCCAAACTTTCAAAAATCATCAATCCTGGTTCCAACGCTTTCAAACTTTGAAAAACATTCTGATTCCCCACCTTCAACAACTCATCGCCTTTAATCGTCGTTGCCGACCCCGTAAAACTGCTAGCCTTCCGGGTAAACATTCCTGTCACCACCACCTCTTCAACCTGGGTTACATCCTCTTCCATCATGATATTTATCACGTTCGAACCCGTGTATTTTACTTCCCGAGATTTCATTCCCACGAATGTAAAAATCAACACGGTTTCCTGTACTTCCGGAATCGTGATACTATACTGTCCGTCCAAGTTTGTTACAACGCCCACGGTCGTGTTTTTTAATAAAATCGTCACGCCCGGCAAAGGAAGACTATCCTTATCAACCACTTTACCCGTAATCGTGATCTTTTTCACTTCCGCAACCGGGGCTTCCGCCTGTTTAATAACAATCACATCCTGCTGCATAACATACGTTAATCCCGTACCCTCCAGACAAATGTCTAACGCATCTCGAACATTTTTGTCCTTGACCTCTACATTCACTTTACCCACCTTTTTCAGATCGTTCGCATTATAAGCAAACACGAATCCGGATTGCTTTTCAAGTTCCCAGATCACGTCCTTCAACAGAGCGTCCTTCAACGAAAAACTAATCTTGGGTTCCGGCAACAAAACGCCGTTACTCGCATGTCCCCCATGGGGGAGAAAGAGGGCTACTTGCAATACAAGTAACACATACCTCATTTTTATCCCCCATTTATGAGGGAAGCAATGATTTTTTTTCATAACTTTGAGTGTTTTATTATTAAAATTATAACACTTCACATGAAGTGTTCGCAACGGGAGATGTACCACCATCTTCCGTTTTTATTTTCGCTTTCTTATCCATATTTTTCGCCCGTCAACACGCATCTCTATCGTTCCCGTTGCTTCAAACACTTTCAGCAAAGGTTCAATCGTCGCATGTCGGTTAAAATTACACCCGAAAGGATAATCTTTAACCTCTTCATCCTCGTACACGACTTCAACATCATACCAACGAGAAATAATTTTCATCACCTCACTCAACGGCTTCTCTTTGAAACGCAAACGTCCCTCTTTCCATGCCATAGCGTACGACACGTCCACCGTACACACGCTCAAAGAATAATCCTGCCGATTCAACGCCGACTGCTCGCCAGGATGAAGCACCACGCTTTGCCCATCTCTTTCTGAAGATACTTCCACAGATCCTCGTACTAATGTTGTTTGTATAACAGAATCATCCGAGTAAGCAGAAACATTAAATTCTGTTCCCAAAACCTTTATAGCCATACAAGAAGACTTTACAATAAAAGGAGACTTTTCATTACGTGCCACTTGAAAATAAGCTTCTCCCTCCAATTCCACCACACGTTCGTTCTTCCCGAATTTAGTAGGGAAACGCAATTTTGAATCTGCATTCATGTAAACCTCTGTCCCGTCGGAAAGCGTTAAAGAAAACTCTCCACCTCGAGGAATAACCAATTCATGATAAACCAATTTTTCAGAATCGTCATTGACCATCTTCTCGTAGGAAATATGTTCTTTCATCACATTAATCATAGTACCGTCCGAATCCTTCAACACTTTCTCGTGTTGCTGTTCCAACACCACTGGTACTCCATCAGCTAATATTAACATGGCCTTACTTGTCCCAGAAGGAACTGTCCGTACAATCTCTACATTATTCTCGTGAGGATAATATCGATGATACAAAAAAATAGCAGTAATTAAAGGTAACATAAACATAGCGACATAACGAACCCAAGATCCCCATAACCGTTTTCCTTGTTTCACCGCTCGCTTATGTTTCAATGCTTTCCACCCCTCCTCTACATTAACAGAACGAGAATCCTCTCCTTTTTTGATCCGGTAAGATTCCGTTGTCACACGCTCAAACCATATCCTATTTTTTTCAGACAGCACAAGCCAACGCTCCAGTTGCTTCTTTTCCTCTCCGGTCAAAGTCCCACCCAGATATTTACCGACTAGAATTGCTATATCAAAATTTGTTTTATCCATTTTACTCGCATTGTAAACTTATTCCAATATTTTATATACACAACACAAGAAATAGATAATCGGGTATGTAGGAGTCTTTGTTTTTAAGACAAATTAACTATATAAAAAATACAAGAAAAGGAACTCGAACAAATAATAATAATCTTTCATACTCTCTTTCAACCTTTTATAGGCCTCTTTCTTATAGGCATGAACCGCATTTTCAGATACCCCCATCTTTTGGGCAATTTCTGCATTTTTCAATCCTTCCAATGCATAATAAATAACCGTCCGCATCTGTTGCGGCAAATGATCTATCGTCCGATAAAACACTCGATATGCCTCCTCCTCCATCACCTGTGTCTGGAAAAACTCGTCTGAATCAATAGCCATATCTTCCACAATTTCCACATTCACGTGCTGATCCCGAATCCGGTTCAAACAAGCATGACGCACCACCACGTAAAGAAAAGACTTTATCTTATAGTAATTATCAAAATCAGTATGACGATCCCAGTATTTTAAAAAAGCTTCTTGCACAACATCCGCCGCAGCCTCCGAATCTCCAAGAAAACGGGTAGCAAACAAACAAAGTGCCGTATAGAACTCTTCAAATAATATCCGAAAAGCCCGCTCATCTCCTTGCCGTAACCCTCTTAACAATACCTCCGAATCGCAATTTTTTCTTTCCATAGACATATACACAATAGTATAATTGTCGTAAAAGTAAGAATTTAATCCATAAATAAAAATTACTTGTTTTACGTTCTTTGCAACACATCAAAATTCTTTTACACAAAATGTAAATTATCGATTTTAAATTGGCCATAAGTCTTTATCCTAGAAGCATACAACAAAAATAGAGAGAGGGGCCTTTTACTGCCCCTAATCACCACTCTCAATTTAAACCTTAAATTCAATAATGATTCATATTCTCCAACTATTTATTTTTTCTCAATAGTAACTTCCACTTCCGTACCATCCTGTCGCAAAACAGTGATAACAGCTTTCTCGTTCTTAATTTTCACTATCGAAGATTGCAAAGCATCGGCGACATTTACCTCCCCGACGGGTTCCCCGTCTATCTTCAAAACACGTTCTCCCGGAGAAATCTTTTCCATCAGCTCTCCCCAAACGCAAGCAATCACGACGTGACCATTCGCCACGGTGAAATCCACGTTCCATCTCTTCTTGTACAAATCTTGAGGTGCCGATTCAAAAGGCTCAAAATAAAAAGCGCTCGAGGCGTAATCAATCGTCACCGTACCGTAGTCCAATAATTGTGAACCCAAACGGGAACACGGTGCATCCATCGATTCCGTGACAATATTCCGGAAACGTCCCGTGCTGACACGCAACTCAAATAAACGAATCAAATTATGTTCGCCGGCAGAGGCAGCCCCCGCCATACCGATACCACTACTACCGTATCCCTTGGATTGCAAAGCGGCGGCATTCTCCCGAAGAGCTTCCGACGCAGTCGCCGTGGTCATTTCATAGAAAGCTCCCGAACCGCTATCGAACATAACCGTTTCCATCACCCCCGCTCCCACGTTCAATTCTATAAACGGTATCTGCCCTTGCACGTGGAGCAACGGCAAACGATTCCTCAAATTAATACGGAAAGGGGAAATGTTATCGGTTATAATTATCTTTTTCTGACGAGAATCTATACGCACGACTGCCCCCGGAAATAACTCGCAACCAATCATTCCATCCACGCCGAATTGTTCGATAAGATGACCTTCGGGCATAATCGTGACCGGAATTTCTTCTATATTAATTCCCGGCTTTATCCCCATGGACAAACTTTTCAATTGTGTCTTCTCCAAAGTCATCGACTGATTGTGAGCATCCAGAATATTTTGCGTGCTTGTGGCGTCTAAAGAAAGACGCCGAGCCAGAGAATAGGTGATATAAGTAGGTGCACCCGTGTCAAAAATAAATTTTCCCGGAACGCCTTCTGCCCACGCTTCAATGATAATCTTCACGTTAATGGTCGTGTAAGGCACTTCTACATAAAAAGCAGGAGTTTCTGCCTTGGTCGTGAAACACGAAAAAGCAAGACACACGACCAACAGACTAATATATAATTGTTTGAATTTCATACTGAATATTTTTAATTACTTTCCCTTACAAATCTCACGTGCCAGTTGAACAGCGGCAACGGCATCAACAATACCTCCCGATACACATAACCGGTCATATCCCCCGGTCGGCGCACCTTCACTATTGGTCGGATCATGCGGGAAGGGGACAGTGGCAGAGGGCGTCTGCCGGGCAGTGCGTACTAAAATATCCTTTATTCGTGAGGCTTTGAGCGAGGGGTAATAAGATTTCAACATGGCAGCGATACCGGTGACTACCGGAGCCGCTATTTTCGTACCCGTCACTTTACGATAGTTATCCCCGCGAACCGTTGTGTACACTTGCACGCCGGGAGCGAAGACATCGACACGGCCTGCCCCGTAATTACTGTTGATATAAGGATTTCCCTCCATATCGGAGGCTCCGACCGTGATTATATTGGAGAACGCGTGTTTACGCCCCTGACCTTGTGCCACCGGGAAATACGGGTCTTTCTCCGTGTCACGATAGTTATCGCCGGCGGAATGCACAATCAATACATCGTGTTTCTCGGCGTAGGCGATAGCGTCATCTATCCATTTCGGGTTATCCAACATATATTTCCCAAAACTGATGTTGATAATATCCGCTCCTTGTTCTACCGCATAACGGATGGCCAAGGCTATGTCTTTATCATACGCATCACCGGAAGAGGGGACGGCACGGATAAGCATCAATTCCACTTGATCGGAAATTCCCTTTATCCCCTTGGCGACACCGGGCGTGGCGGCAATGATGCCCGCCACGGCTGTTCCCTCGTCGGCTGCAGCAGAAAGGAACTCGTGGTTCCCGTAATATTTGTTTGACAAGGTATTGAAATCATCGTTCGCCAAACTCCTCTCGTCGACCAATGCCGCCCACGCTTTTTCACACTCCTGACGCTGTGCCTCACTGCTTCTGTAGCGGTTTCGATACAGGGCATCCCATTTCCTATTTTGATTCCCGAAGCTCCATATTATACTATAAGTATAGTAGGCGATCTTCTGAAGCGTATCACCGGATTGTTGCACGATCGGGTTCAAGGCTGCAAAATCTTCCAACGTGGGTTCACGGTCAGGACATTTTTCCCGTAACAGCCGATCTAATTCTTCAACGCCTTTAGCTATATTGTAATTAAAACTTGCCCCCGTGTACAGGGATACTAACTGACTGTTCTTTGCAAATTTAAGATACCCGATGTATTCGTTGCTTTCTTCATCACTTCTTTCCTTCCCGTGAAGTTCGTCGAAACGATCCTTCACTTTCAAGAACTGCCGGAAGGCTTCATCGGAAGTCCTCTCGATTAACTTACCGTCAGGGGACGCTAGAAAATTCCAACCATGCAGGTCGTCACGATACCCGTTTTTATCGTCGTCTTTTCCATTCCCGGCAACTTCTTTCTTGTTTCGCCACAAGACGTTAGCCAAAGCCTCGTGTTGCACGTCAAAGCCCGCGTCAATTAACGCCACTACCACTTTTCGCTTGGGAGTAGTATTCTCCAGCTCGCGGTAAGCTTCTAAAATACCTGCCCCGTAAACTTTGTCTTTGGCAGGCGACAATAAGTGCCAATCGACAGGAGTTTGTGCTTCTGCCACAAACACGGCACACATGAACAACACGCTCCCGAATAATTTCTTTATTTTCATCACTCTATTTATTTAATACATTAATTACTTCATTTTATTCCCCTGTTGCTGTTTCAACATAGAAAGGAAATAGGGGAAATACTCATTCCCCGGTGATACACTCCACGGGATTAGGAATTTCCCTTTCGCGTCAAACAATATACACCGGGGGATGGACTTAATACGATATGCCTCGCGGAAAGCAGCGTTTTCGTCGGCAAAGAGATGAATGCCTTTGCCCTCGTGACCGTTATCCCTCAAAAATTGTTTCCAAGCTTCTTTCTTGCCCAGAGGTTCAACGACCACCGTCACGAACTGAACATTTTTATGTTCCGACTTCAATTCTTCCAAACGTGCCAAATCTTTCCAGCAATTCGCAGAATCAAGTTTCCACACTTCTATATACAACGGTTTCCCTTGCAAATCGTGCAAACGAATGGTTTTCCCGTCGCTCGACTCGAGTTCAAAGTCCGGGGCATCCTTTCCGGGTTGCAAAGGTTCGTACAAGGCTACCAATTCCCGGGCTCTATTTGTCAATTTTTCAGACACGGAACACAAATCCATATCCGTGAAAATATGCTCGATAAACGTGTTATCCCCTCGATCCAATTTTTCAGCTAATGCCCACATGACGTAACATTCTCTCACTCGCTCGCTCCGGATGTTATATAATACCCACGTGGCACGCCCCATCACGTCCAACTTGGGTTCCTTGAGAGCCAAGACTCTATTCACGAGGCGAATGATTTCGGGTTCCCGCAACGATTCCAAATCCGGGGTGTCGAGATCCATATCCCCGTTCACCACACGATCATACAAGCGATTCATTTTCACGACTGTACTTGTGTCAGAAGCTTGTTGTTCCCGTGCATAAGCGGACACACAAACTCCCCATACAATCATAAATTGTATCAATAATTTTTTTCCCATTTGGAGTACAATTTATTTGTTCAACAACTCGATGATTTTATCTCGCAAAATATTGCGACGCAAGTTTTTACCCACGATTTTCCCGTCTTTGCCAACCAGTATGATGTGAGGGATGGATTGTATGCCGAACAGTTTTCGCACCTCGGAATCATCCCATCCGCCATCCGCCAAAGCACTAAGCCAAGGAATGTCCTCTTCTTTGCACGCTTCTTTCCATTTTTCCGAAGAGGCATCCAGAGAGATGCTCACGAAACGTACGCCTTTATCCTTGAACTCCTTGTATTGTTCTCTCAAACTTTTCATCTCCTGTCGGCACGGACCACACCAAGATGCCCAAAAGTCGAGAACGAGAATATCTCCCTTCAAGGAATTCATTGTAACCGGATTACCATCCTCGTCCGACACGGTAAATTCCGGACAAACGAGTCCTTCGGCGGACACTGCCAAACCGTCAAGATGCTGTTTCAACAGACGTCCCCATGAACATTGTTGTGCCTGGGGAGTCAGCAACTCGTACAACTCTTTTGCCTTCGTGTAATTCTCTCTCCCCGCTTTCTCCGAAATGTAAGCCGAAAAGATATTATCGGGGTGCTCACGCACGAACTCTTTCGTGAGGACAAATTCTGATTCTCCAACTAACAGCACTTGAGTCATCGCCTCGTCTGCCGCTTTTTGCTCCCCGGTATCCATCGCTTTTTTATATTCTTTTAAAAAACGCTCTTGCTTTGCCGTATATTTTTCTTGGAGTTTGCCGTACTCTATGGACAAATCGTTTGCCGGAGCTCCTTTCAAGTACTTGGACGAGAAGGAGCGATAGGGGCACTCTATTCGCATTTTCTTTCCATCCATGAAGAACATGAATTGTTGCCGGTTCACTCTCAATACATATTGCCCGGGTTCTTCCAAAGTTCCCCGCAATTCAAAATCACCTCCATCGATTTTCGTGGAACAAATGACTTCTTCCTTGGGTGTCAACAAGAATACTTTGCCGTATTTGGCTCCTTCCACGTTTCCCCGAATCGAGAAGGAGTATTGTTGTGTACCGGAACACCCGATACACAACAGCATGATAAAAATAATCCCTATTTTCATTATTCTTCTCCTAGCAAGATTTTACCGGTAAAATCATCATTCCATCCTTTCAGTAAACTGGCTTTAGACCTTTCCAATGAATCGTCCTTCAAGAGGTTTTCCAAGGCAGATTGTATTTCCTGTGCCTGTGACACGTTTGTTTCCTCCAACAGATAATTCACTAAATAACCTATCACACCGATGTCTACTATCCCGCTTACACTCCCCCCGGATTGTAGCATTCCAACGAATAATTTCACCATTTTATCAATATCTTTCCGCTTGTATAATTGCCACATTTCCAACA
>DYVS01000173.1:0-6801 GCA_020743075.1 Butyricimonas virosa
GGAAGATGTTAAAGTCTTATGGATGCAAAAAAATTAAGTACCTGATAATTAGGTTAGGCTAAAAAGTGTTATCTTTGAATTACCAATAATTTCTTATTGAAAATAATTGTCAAAAAAGGATCGTTTAATGACAAAGGAACAAGGTGAGTATATTCGATTTTTGAATGGGGAAGTGCTTGTCTTTAAGCACTTTTTTAAAGAATATTTCTCTAAATTTTTTGCCTTTACTTCTCGTTTTATTGATGATGCGTATGTGCGGGAAGATATAGTACAGGAAACTTTCATTATTGTTTGGTCTCGGCATTTGAAGATGTTTGATTCTGAGGTGTCATTGCAGGCTTTTATTTATCGAACTCTTCGAAACAAGTGTTTAGATTATATTCGTCATGAAAAAATTAAAGAACGTTATTCAAATGAGTTTTCAAGAGAGCTGGAAACTAGTGATTATTTAATGCAGGCAATCATAGATGAAGAGAGTCGTTTTTTAATTCATAAAGCTATCCAATCATTAACACCTCAAGTGCAGGCGGTGATAAAGTTGCATTTAGAGGGTAAGAAGAATAAGGAGATTGCGGAGGAGATGGGGATAAGTGAAACAACGGTGAAATTTCATAAATCAGTTGCTTATAGAGAATTAAATAAGTCTTTGGGTCATTTGTTTTTAATGGTTGCCATGTTGTCGTAGTTTTTTTCTAAAAAATAAAAAATTTCACCTATACTGTTTTTTGTCTCGATCGTTATTGGGGAAACGAGAGTTAGATGAAAGAGATAAGTCAGTATTTATTTATAGCTAAATTAATCTGTAAGGAACGAATTGCCGGGTTGAATGATTCGGAGAAAAAGCGGTTGGATTCATGGAGGAATGAATCTGGGAAGAGGGAACGTGTCTTTTTAGACCTGCAAAGAATTTCCACGGAAGAGTTAGAAAAACGGTATGACAAGGTGGATGTTGATTTGAAATGGGAGAGTTTCAAGAAACGGCAACAACAGAGAAAGAGAAATATAAGGATGGGTGTGGCTGTTGCGGCAAGTATTTGTTTGTTGATAACAAGTGGGTTGTGGTTATGGTTGGGAACTTTAGGAGAGGAGCGTGTTGTACTGGCAGAGCAGGGACGACAAAATAATGTTTGCCTTGTGTTGTCAACCGGAGAAATGGTGGATATTTCGAATGTGGGGCAAGAGGAGGTAAAATTGGATAAGGGAACAAAGCTTTATGAGGGGAACCGTTTGGAATATGTTCGACCTGATTCTTTGCATAAGAAAGAGTTGGAATTTAACCAGTTGATCATTCCGAAAGGAACATTCTACCATTTGGTTCTTTCGGATGGAACAAAAGTGTGGTTGAATGCGGATTCAAAAATAAAATATCCGGTGTCTTTTGGTCAAGATAAAAGGGAGGTCAGTTTGCGTGGGGAAGGCTACTTCGAGGTTGCAAAAGATAGTACACGTCCTTTTATCGTGAGTACAGATAAAATGGATGTGAGGGTTTTGGGGACAACTTTTGACGTGAACACGTACGAGGATGAGGGGAAGAGTTTTGTCGTTTTGGTTGAAGGTCTTGTGGAAGTATCAGCAGGGAAAGGGGAATCCCGGATCATTACCCCGGGATATATGGCAGAGGTGAATATGCATGATGTACAGGCTAAGATTCAAATTTCGAAATGTGATCCGGAGCATTATATTGCTTGGAAGAATGGTAATTTCAGTTTTAGGAATGCTTCGTTGACGGAAATTTTGAAGCGGGTGTCCCGGTATTATGATGTAACCGTTATTCGAGAACAAGTATTTGAGGAAGAGTATTATACGGGAGATGTGTCAAGCGATGTGTCGTTAGAGTCTTTGCTTGCCGTTATTGAATCCTCAACTTCCGTGTCATTTAAAGTAGAACGCAAAATCGTCTATGTACACAAGAAAAGAGATTAGGCTAATTGGTCTTTCCTAATCTCTTTAACGCAAAATGTTATATAGACATAACACACAAATATAGGTAAAAATGATGGTAGAAAAGTTTTTTTTCAGGAAATTCAACAAGTGTTGTGCATTTTTGATGCTACTGTTATTCGCATCGGGCACGCTCTGGGCAGGGCATTCACCGGAAAAGATAACCATGAAGGTGACAAACGAGAAACTGGTTAAAGTGCTGGAAGAGATTAAAAAACAATCCGGGTATAATTTTGTATACAACGAGAAATTCGTGAAGGATCTTGGGGGAATAACGGTTGATGTCAAGGAAGTTTCTTTGGATAGCGTGATGAAGGAAGTGTTGGAGGGAACGGGGTTGCGTTATCGAATTCAAGACCGGATTATTTTATTGGAGAGGGCTCCACAAGAATCATCCGGACAGAAGTTTAAGGTGATTAGAGGAAATGTGAAAGACGAGGAGGGGGCGCCGTTACCCGGTGTCACGGTAATGATTAAAGGAACGACGATGGGGGTCTCAACGGATGCTGCCGGGAATTTTGTATTGGATATGCCGGATGGGTATCAGGTTTTACAGTTCTCTTTTATCGGGATGGAGACTCAAGAAGTTAAGCTAGGTGGTACGGATACTCAAGTGAATGTGGTGTTGAAGATGGCCGTGGGACAGTTGGATGAGGTTATCGTTTCCACGGGATACACGCAGACGACTCAAAAAAGAACCACGGGTTCCGTGGCCGTGGTAGGCAGAGAGGTGTTTGAAAATAAAGTCCCCACATCGATCGATCAATTATTGCAGGGACAGGTGGCTGGTGTGAGTATCGTGGCTAAATCCGGTCGTCCGGGTGAATCGGCCAAGATTCGGATTCGGGGGACAAATACGCTTACCGGGGATGCAGAACCTTTGTGGGTTATTGATGGGGTACCTTTGCAACGTAATATACCGAGTATTGAAAAAGGACGAATTAAAGCGGGTGATTTTAATGATATTTTTGCTAACGGTATCGCCGGGATAAATCCGAATGATATTGAGAATATTACCATATTGAAAGATGCTTCTGCTGCTGCAATCTACGGATCAAGAGCTGCGGGTGGAGTTATCGTTATTACAACGAAAAGAGGTAAAGTCGGGAAAATGGCGGTGAATTATTCGGCTAATTTTTCGATGGTAATGAAACCGCAAAGGGATGGTGATTTGATGAATTCAAAACAAAAATTGGCTTGGGAGCAGGAGTTGTGGGATGAATTCTCGGCAGATGGGTTTACGAACGGATCGTATTATCCAGTGGTCGGTATTGTCGGTATGTTACGGGCCAATAAGTTGGGGAAGGACGGTAAGGTATGGACTGACGAGGGATTTGAACCGATGAGTGCGGCGGAGCAAGATGCGTATATTGCAGATTTGTCTAAAACCACGACGAATTGGTTTGACGAGTTGTTCCGGACGGCTTTTTCAATGAATCACTACTTGTCTTTGTCCGGAGGAACGGATGTCGCAACGTACTATGTCTCGTTTGGTTATTCGAAGGATAATGGAATACTGAAGAAGGTTTCTTATGATCGATACAGCTTGTCAACTAAGGTGAAATTGAATCCTCATGAGCGGGTTTCGGTAGATTTGGGAGTTGATTTTTCTCAGCAGAAATCAGATGGATCTTCATTGAACGTGAATCCTTTCCAATATGCTTATTTTGCCAATCCTTATGAGAAGCCATATAATGAAGACGGCTCGTACAGACCGGATTATACTTATTATAATCTGAATCAGATTAATGGAGGAAGAGAGGCCATACTTCCTGCCAACGGGTATAATATTATGCGGGAAATTAACGAAACGTCGAGTGTTGCGGATGATTATGCCGCCAATTTGATGTTGAGTTTGAATTATATAATTTCTTCAAAGTTCCGTTTTTCCGGTTTGCTCTCGTATAGTTTTATCAATAATAAATCGGATAATATTAATGGAATTGATACTTATGCCGCTTTTAAGGATAAACCTAGTGAGTTGGATGATTGGAATAGCAGAAGAACTTACGGGTCAATAACTCAATCTTCAGCTAATAATACGAATTATAGTGCGAGAGGGCAACTGAATTATTCGGATATTTTCAATTCGATTCACCGATTGCAGGTATTGGCCGGAGCGGAAATACGGGGCTCTAAAGCGAAGAGTATTTATGAGAAACGTTACGGTTATGATCCTGTTACGGGAAATTCTTCTACCCCAGCTCCGGAAAAGACAGATGATTAGGTCGATTATAATAAGTTGGTGGATATGGCGAATTTGATTGACGGGCTTTCCGGGCAATCTATCGAAGAAACTCGTTTCGCATCGTTTTATGCTTCCGTGGATTATAGTTTGTATGATAAGTATATTGCCAGTCTCTCTTTCCGTACGGACGGGTCAAATAATTTCGGTAGTGACGAACAGTTTAATCCGACTTGGTCTTTAGGGTTGGCTTGGCACGTGGGGGATGAGCATTTCATGGAAAAACTTCGTCCTGTTCTTAGTCGTTTGAAATTGAGCGTGGCAATGGGATATACTGGAAACGTGAATAAAACGGAGAAGCCGGAGTTGATTATGTATTATTCTACCTCTTATCGGAAAACCGACTTGGAAAATCTTCGAATCGGTGAAGTTAGAAAGGCTCCTAATCCTCATTTACGTTGGGAGAAAACGCGGGATATGAAAGTTGCTTTGGATTTCGGACTTTTTAATAACCGGATTAATGGTTTGGTTGAGGCGTATTATCGTTTGAGTAAGGATCTTGTGACAAGTGTCGATGTCCCTTACGTGACTGGATTCCGGGGGCAAGGTTATAATACTTCCCAGATTGAGAATAAAGTGATTGAAGCAACATTACAAGCGCTTGTCTTTAGGTATAGGGATTTTAAATTTAATGCCTCGGTAAATGTTGCTTGGAATAGTAATATATTGAAACGTTACACGTCACCGATATCTTATTCGGCTAATAATTTTGTTGGTTATCCTTTAGGTTCGATTTTTGCGGGTAAATCAACGGGAATAAATCCGGAGACCGGGTTATATAAATATAAGTTACGTCCGGATGCCGATATTTTGAAGCCGACAGATTTGAGTGATGTAAATAACTATATATACTACAAGGGGACATCAACGGCTCCGGTAACAGGAGGTTTTAATTTTAGTTTTTCATGGAAAACGCTCTCTTTAAGTGTTGGTGGCGCTTATTCGTTAGGAGGAAAGGTCGTGGACGAGATAACGTCGCCAGTGAGTTATAACACGATAAGCGTTACAGGAATGTCATCAGGAGAAAGGATTCCTACGAGTGAAAATGATTTGTACGTGAATCATCTGAATGTGAGGAAAGATGTGACTAATCGTTGGACTGAAGATAACAGAACTGGCGTGAAGTATCCCAGAATTATTGACACTTATGGCGAAAGACTTTATTATGACCAGATTTACCCGACATCCAGTACGATTACTCGGGCAACCATGCTGGAGAATGTTTCTTTCTTGCGGGTGAAGAATATGTCGTTGTCTTATTCGTTGCCATCGAATGTGGTGAGTAAAATGGGGGTTTCTTCTTTGAGTTTTTCTTTTATCCTAACAAACTTGTTTACGATAACAAATTATTCAGGGTTAGATCCGGAAACTCCCGGGGCAACTTATCCTTTGGCACGTTCCTGTTCATTTGGACTTAGTTTAGGCTTTTAATTTGTGAGATTATGAAGAATTTGAAAAATATAAGTGTGCTTTTAATGGTATTTTTTGCATGTGTGTCTTGTAAAGAGTACTTGGATGTGAAGCCGAAAGGCGAGGTTATTCCTAAGACTGCAGAGGAGTTTGCAGCTTTGTTAAATAGCCATTTGAGCGAGATCGATGATGGTTATGATGAGGCCATACTGGGTAATGCTATGGAAAAATTGGAATTAGAGTGTTTTAGTGATAATGTAGAGAATAGTTTGACAAAGAATGTCACTGGAATGGGGGCTATTCCTAAATATGTGGGTGACCGCTTGAATTCATTTAAGTCTGAATACGAGAAGTTGTATGCACTAATAAAGAATTGTAATTTGGTGATACACGAAATGGAGGAGACTGATACGGAGATGGCAAAGGCATGTTATGCCACGGCATACACGTTGAGGGGTGTTGCCTATTACAATCTGATGCGTCTTTTTTGTGAACCTTATAACAAGCAAAAGGCTGGAGAACAACTGGGCCTTTCCATCGTGACACGTTTTGATATGGAAGCACGACCGAAGCGGTCAAGTTTGTTGGAGATCGTGTCGCTTATAGAAGAAGATTTGAAGAAAGGGATTTCTTATAATTCCAAATCGGAAATTTTTCGTTACACGGTAGACGTGGCAAAAGCTTATTTGGCTAGGCTGTATTTTTGGTCTCAAAATTGGGAGCAGGCTATTCCCGTGGCAAAAGAAATATTGGAGGCTTATCCGTTGGTGGAGGGGACAGAGTATGTTGATATGTTGTCTGCTCAACATGCACAAAAAGGTAATATTCTTTTACGTTCCTATGTGTTATCTCACGTTAGCGGTGATCAAAATTATAATGGAGCCAAAGGGTATTTAGCCGTGAAACCGGTAAGTAAAAGTTTTATCGATCTATTTGTTGAGAAAGAGCGAGATGTTCGGTATTCATTTTTGTTTAATAATAAGCGAGAGGCTCAGAAGGTCCCGCTGGCTTGTATCAGGAGTGCAGAGATGTGTTTGATTTTAGCTGAATCATACGCTTATCTGAATCAGACAAAAGAGGCCCTTGAATATCTAAATTTGCTGAGATCAAAACGGATTTCGGATTATACTCCTTATATAATGGGAAATTTACCAGCGGTGGACGAACTCGCCTTGGTTCGAGTAAATGCAGAAGGAGGGGCTTTT
>DYVS01000174.1:0-5212 GCA_020743075.1 Butyricimonas virosa
CCGCCGACAAGTAATGATATACCGGCAATACAGGCCAACAGCACGGTCATCAAGTCGGTTGTCGTGCTCATCATGGAGCTGAGTTCTTCTTGTGAGCGCACGTGAAAATCGTCCTCATCTCCCGTGGCTATTTTATGATTCTGGCGCAAGATGGCGGATATTTCCTCGATAGCCTCTTCCGAATCGTCTTCCGTGATGGCAGAGGCGAATATACCTTGAATGTAGGTGATGGCCAACAGGCGTTTCTGGATCGTGGTGTAGGGTGCGATAATCATATCATCTTGATCCTGTCCCATGGAGTTATATCCTTTGGGAGTCAATACCCCGATGATCCGGAAGGGGGTTTTATTGAACCGGATGGTCTTTCCCAGCGGTTCTTCCCCTTTCGTGAATAGGTTATCGACAACGGTTTGTCCCACGATACATACTTTTGCCGAAGTTTTGATGTCGTGATCCGTGAACATCTCACCTTCTCCCACGCTGAACTTCCGGATGTCAAGATAATCCTGGTTTACTCCGTAGATGGTTGTCGGGGCATTATTGGCTCCATATATAACCTGACCGCTTGAATTGACGGAAGGAGTACATTTGTCAATTAAATCCACGTCACGAACGATCGCCTCGTAATCCTCCAGCTTCAATGTTTGCATACTGCTGGCACTTTGACGGACTCCCCCGAACTTCCCGTTTCCGGGATTGATCATGATCATGTTGGACCCCATCTCTGATATTTGGTCGCGAATGCTACGTTTTGAACCTTGCCCGATAGCCAGCATGGAAATCACGGACCCAACCCCGATAATGATCCCCAACATGGTCAGGAATCCCCGGAACTTGTTGTTAGCCAAGGCTCGTAAAGCTATTCGTATTAAATTTGCGTAGTTCATGTGTTAATTTTAGATTTATGATGTTAGATTTTAGATTGAACCACCTCCCACTTTCAGGTAACATTTCATTCTAAATTCTAAATTTTAAATTCTACATTTATTTAATCGTTTTCCTTCGGTAGAGCGTCCAGTACTTCTTTAGCCGAGGCCACGTTAGGGTTAACCGTGTCTTCCGTGATATGACCGTCCCGCAGAACGATATTTCGACTGCTGAACTGGGCAATTTCGGGATTATGGGTTACGAATATAATGGTTCTTCCTTCCGCGTGGAGGCGTTGAAAGAGCGTGAGAATTTCAAATGAAGTACGGGAATCTAGGTTTCCCGTAGCCTCGTCGGCAAGCAGGATTACCGGGTCGTTCACGATAGCCCGGGCGATGGCAACACGTTGTTGCTGTCCGCCGGACATCTGGTTGGAACGATGGTTGATTCGGTCGCTTAGTCCCACGGCTTTCAAAGCCTCCATCGCTTTTTCCCGGCGTTCCCGGGATGAAAAGGAGGGGTTGTAAAGTAACGGCAATTCCACGTTTTCCAAGGCTGTCGTTTTAGGTAACAGGTTGTATGATTGGAACACGAATCCGATCTTGCGATTTCTTAATGAGGCCCTGTCATTTTTTCCCATTTCCCTGGCTGCGATACCATCGAGGTAATAGTCCCCCGAGGTGGGAGTATCGAGGCATCCGAGAATATTGAGCAGGGTGGATTTCCCGGAACCACTCGTACCCATTATCGTCACGAACTCTCCGGCACGGATCGAGAATGATATACCGCGCAAAGCATGAACGGTTTCAGATCCGACCTTGAAATCCCTCCTCAGGTTTTCTATTTTTATAATATCATTTGCCATGATTTCAATCTTATACAATGATTATTTCTTCTTTTGCCCCGGACGCGGTGGCATGAACGGGTTGGATTCCTCGTTGCCTCCTTGAGGGGCTATTTTTTTGCCACGTTCAACTCCCACGATTAGGCGGGTTCCTTCCTGTATTCCCTCTTTTACTTCCGTGTATATTCCATCACTGACCCCCACTTTGATCACTTTGGGAACGATGCCTTCTGCCGTTTGCAACCAAACTACTTTTTCTCCTCTTCCTGCTTGTGGAGCTTGTGTGGCTTGCGGGTTCTCCGGGTCAGTTTCCGGGGTAAAACGGAAAGCTTTCAACGGGGCTAACAGAATGTCGTTTTTCTCCATCGTGTAAACCGTGATGTTTGCGGTCAGTCCCGGTTTTAGTTTTAACTCGGGATTCGGGGCATCAATAACTACCTCGTAAGTTACCACGTTAGATTCCGTGGTCGGATTCAATCGTACTTGAGTCACGTCTCCCTCGAACGTGTCTTCCGGAAAAGCGTCGACGGTGAACGTCACGCGTTGTCCTTCGAGTACCTGACCGATGTCGGCCTCATCCACGTCGGCGATCACTTGCATCTTGCGCAAGTCGTTAGCGATCGTGAACATGGTCGGAGTTTCGAAACTGGCGGCAACTGTTTGTCCCTCTTCCACCTCTCTGGATAAAACTACCCCGTCGATTGGCGAGTAAATCGTCGCATAATCAAGATTTGATTGTGCTTTTACCAGCGTGGCTTGTGCTTTTTCGTAGGCTTGTTGCGCTTTCTCGTACTGATATAATGCTTCTTCGTATTCTGTTTCGCTAATTAATTTTTTTTCATGTAATTGGCGCAGACGTTTGAAGTTTTTATCTTGATATTCGTATTCACTTTTGCTTGATTTTAGATTTGCCATTTCGGATTTCAGTTCGGCTTCCAGTAGTTTCCTGTCGAGTTCGGCAAGTAATTGTCCTTTTTTCACGACAGAATTGTAGTCCACGTAGATGTGGGAAATCGTTCCGGAAACTTGGGTACCCACGTCTACCTTGGTAATCGGTTCTATCGTTCCCGTGGCAGTCACCGTATTATTAATGGAGCCTTTTTTCAGTTCGACAGTCTCGTACGTCGTCACTTTCTTATCTCCCGAACGGAAGAAGAAAAAGGCCCCGACAATAACGGCTATGACGATGATTATGGTAACAATCTTTTTCATGTTGTTCTATAATTAATATTTTACATTAGATTTCGATCGGTTGATTGCGATAGAAGTTGAGTAGTTTGAGTGAAAGAATCGCCTCGAACTTTGCTTGAATCTGTTCTTGCAGGGCGGAGAGATAATTGTTCTTTTCCGTGAGTAGTTCCACCGTGTTTTTCATGCCAGCGTTGAATTGTTCTTGAACGAGATTATAACTCATTGCGGCTGATTTCACGCTGTTTGTGGCAGCGACATATCTACTTTGTGCGGAGATCACGTTCTGGTGGAGTGTTTCTACCGTTTTCCACAATTCTTTGCGGGTATTCAACTCTTCCAGACGGGCTGTTTCCGTTTGTAATTTTGCTTTCTCAACGGCTGATTTGATCTGACGATTTTTAGAAATGGGGATACTAATATTGATCCCCACATTTTCGTTTAATCGATTATTTAGTTGTTTTGAAAAAGAGTGGTCTGATTCCGAGTCATGATTCGTGGCCACGGATGCGCTAAGTGAGATGCTGGGCAAGCGATCTCCTGCCGCGATCTTTTCTTCCAGTTGGGCCGATTCCACGTTCAACTGGCTATTCTTCATTTCCGGCATGGTTTCTAGGGCTACCTGGTAAACTTCCAAGAGGGAAGGTGCCGGGGTGAGTACCTGGGTGGCCTCCAGTTCCGGAAAATAGACGTCGAAACTATCTGTTGGTTCGAGTTCTAATAATTGTTTTAGTTGTAATTTATTCAAGGTAAGAGTGTTCTCTGCCATTGTTACGTTGTACCGATCGTTGCTGTATTGTGCTTCGATCTGGGCGTAATCGCTAGCGGCTATTGAACCGGCAGCCAGTAATTCTTTGGAACGTGCCAGTTGGGCGGCAGAGGTTTCCAACGTTTGCTGGTTGGTCTTTAATGATTCGTTTGCGTAAAGTATTTGCAAGTAGGCCTCGGTGACGGCAATTTCGATGTCGTTCTCGGCCATGTTTACTTGGTATTCCTGTGCGATGTTCGTTATTTGTTGCTGCCGGATAGACCGGGTTAATTTACTCCCGTTGTAAATCGTCAGTCCCCCGTTTAGGGTGTAACTACCCGTGTAAGCACTCTGTGATTTGAATTTGCCATCCGCTTGTTCTGTTTTCTGGTGTCCCCAGCCTTGAGAACTACTGAATGTCAACGAAGGGAAAAGCTGTGCTTTCGCCTGTAACAAATCCACGTTAGCACTTTGCCGAGTTACTTTTGCCGATTGTACCTGAATGTTATTTTTCCGGGCATAATCAATACAATCCTTTAAATTCCAGGAAGAAGTGGGCTTTTCCTGAGAAAAGCCCACTAAGGACGGAATGATTATAAAAAGGATGGTTGCAATGTTCGTTTGTATATTCATTTTGTTTTCTTTTTTGCTTTTTACAAAGATATAAGGTCTTGAAAGCGAATACAATTAATTTAGATATTGAGAGATTTTTTCCCGATGAATGAGTGTTTTTTGTCGACGAGGACAAGTATGTTTCGTTTCTTTTTTTGGGTAATCTTACTGTTTAGCGTGAGCAGTAATCTCCCGCATTCTTTCTTGTAACCTTACATTACTCTTGTCTGTATATTGGGAATGGGTAATGAAAGGACGATAGAAGGATGATGAAAAAGGAAGGTGAGATTAATACTCTGGTAAAAGACCGGTATTACTTTGGGATTAGGACGTGCCTATTAGTTATTCACTTGAAAGTTGCCTTATAGTTCACTTAGACCATGGAGTATTCATCTTGCATTTACCTTCGATAAAATTGGTTTTTGATACGGTTATGTTTGCAAATTGGGTTGTATATGTTGTATATTAGTTATTTGGAAAGGTATACTGGGGTTGTATACTCATTATATATCCAGAAAGATCGAAAGGATAGCGAGAGAGGATGTGTCTAAGAGGCGCCGTAGGGTGCTGTAAGCGTTTTTCTTTAACGTTTTTACCGTGTTGACGGAAACGGAGAGTATCTCGGCTATCTCCGTGTTGTTTTTACCGTTGAGGCTTTGCTTGATAATTTCCTTGCTTTGTGGCGGAAGGTGTTGTATTGCTGCATGAAGGATGCGCAAGGTTTCTTGTAACGTGATTTCTTTCAGAACGGTAGGGTCCTCTTCAAGCGGGGGAAGTTGTTGAAGGTATTCTTTCTCTATGCTTTTATGGCGCAGGTGGTCCAGGCATAGATTGCGTGCCGTGAGGTAGACAAACGATTTGGCTTGTTCATTGGTATTGAAATCTGCCCGTCGTTCGTAAAGGCGAATGAAAGATTCCTGAGTGACATCACGGGCCAAGTCATCATCTGCCGT
>DYVS01000175.1:0-4619 GCA_020743075.1 Butyricimonas virosa
AACAACAAGGGAGGGACAAAAATCCGATGCACCTCTCCTTCGGCTGAAACCGTGTATTGAAAACGATGGGAATACACCTGTTCCAAAGCGAGATAATTTGTCAAAAAAGCTATTTCAGTCTTTAACAACACCGCTTTCCGACTACAATCATAGAGCTGGTATCTCAGAATCTGGCTTAACTCCAGTAACATCTCGGATGCTTCCTTCGGTTCGCTTTTTGCCAAAACTGCAGTACGGTTAAGTACATTAAAAAGTAATTGGGGATTGACTTGGGCTTTCAATTGCTCCACTTCCGACTGCACATGAATTCTTTCCAGTTGGTTTACCCGGTTATTTTCTGTCATCCAGTGTTTTAACACGATCGTGATCGAACCACCCATCATACACAAGGTTACAGTGGCAAAAGAGGAGATATAATTTAAAATGAATACCGGTTCTAGGATATTTCCCCCACTTTGTCCCAACCAAATTCGTGCCGTATCTTCAATGATTGTCTGTATCCATAAAAGCACCAGCACGATACCAAATATCATGATTGTATACGTCAGGTAGCTCTTCTGCATGAGATATCGGGGTACCAACACATAGATATTCAAATAAGCCACGGCCAAGTAGGATGCCAGGTTCCCCAAGGCAATCCAGTAGAGCCTTGTTCCAAGTACCGGAATTTCCGGTTGAAAGATAACATACGTCTGGTTAAAAGAAATGGCAGCAAGCGACACGATGAATAGGATATGTCGCCCAAGCCGGAATTTCGAATTTACCAAAAGATCATATAAGAAAGCTTGTCCTTCCGTGTTGATTTTAAACATTCGAGGTTTTATTTGAGGGTTACAAAGTTACGATCTTATTTCTAAATCAGATTAAAATTCTAATTTATAACTGAAATTCGGCAAAGAAGTGGCTCCACGGATTGGTTTTATCTTATTGGTTTTAAAATTATACTCGTGACCATAATATTCTTCGCATCCCGTCGTGTTTAAAGACTTAATCGAGAATTCGTGTGCCACCTTCTTCCGGTTTATTTTATACCCCACGGAAAAATTCGTGATGAACATCGGTGAGAATTGTTTGGAAAAAGCCTTTGTCTCATCGTATTGTACTTCCCGGTCCGGATCGAGTAACGTGGCTGCTTCATCCACGGGAGCATAGCGGTCTCCCCCTTGTAAGGTTATTTTAAAGTTCATACTGAACATATTCTGCTTGTCACGCCCGACCATCCATTCCTTCCCTCCCAGCACGTTGACAATGAAATTCCGATTATACAACGTGTTACGCCACTTCCGATCACCTCCGTAATATTTTGAATCGAAAATGGATGCCGTCACCATGTAATAAAGTCCTTTGTATAAATAACGTTCCAACGTGATGTCTACCCCAATATTACGTCCTTTTCCCTGGTTGACCAGAGCATTCTCCACGTAAAAATCTCGCCTATTCAGCACGGAATAAGAACTATCGGCAATAACGGGTACATTATACAATTGTTGAAAATAAGGTTCTATTTTCATATTCGCATTATCCGATATCTTGAAACCATACGATAACATCACGTGATGAGCCTTCGTGAATCCCAGATCTTTATTCACGGAGCGATTACCCGTACCTTGTGTCTTCACAAAATAAACATCCATTTTTTCCATCCGGCTATGTAGCCAGTAAGCAAGGGCAAAAGAACTTTTCGGTGAAAATTGCCATTTAATTCCGGCCCGAGGCTCCAGTGCCCAGCTATTATTCAGTGTCAGTACTTGTGCGTTAACTCCCACGTTTAAAGAGACTTGTTCGCTTATACCAATGGATGAACTCGTATAGCCGGATATTAAGTCCGTGTTCCCCTTACCTTTGGAGATTAATTTCATGGGATGCATTTGATTTGGTGCCAGATTCATATCCATGTCATAATACATATTAGTATAGGTTACCCCTGTTTTGTTCGTGAACTTGGCACTGAATTTTCGGGTAATGGCAGTGGTGAATATTAAGTTCGTGTTACTTCGATTCAAATCAAGAAAAGGTGCTGAATTCAAATTCCAGTCATAACTTGTCATCGTTCCCTCGTGTTTGAAGTAGGTAACCGCTAACGTGGTTTTCAGCAGTGTCTCGTTGTTAAAGAAATAATGATGACTGATACCTCCGGCACCCATGTATTGTTTGGTGCTGGATTTCATCATATCACCAATCGATTCCCACTTGTCTGTGTTTTCTTCAAAGTCTCCTTTTGACTTGTCTAACAAGGCTGTTCCCCAAATCGAGAAGACACCCGCTTTACGGGTCGGCAGATTCAATTTGAAATTCAAATCTTGATAATCCAAAGTTCCGTCAATATCAACAGCTCCGATATCGCCCAACAATCCCGTGGTGGAATAACGATAATTGAAAATGTAAGAAGAATTATGTTTTTGCGTCAGAGGACCTTCCGAAGCAAAATCTATCCCTAATAAGCCGATCTGAAACGTGTTCTCGATCTTTTGATTATTCCCGTTACGCAATTTCATATCAAAGACTCCCGACACGGCATTATCGTATTCTGCAGGAAAAGCTCCGGTAAAGAAATCCGAATTACCCAGTACAAGACTACTTAACCCGGATAAAATTCCCCCGCCGAGGATGGACAAATCTGCAAAGTGATTAGGATTCGGAATTTCCACGTCTTCCAGTTTCCATTGTAATAAATGCGGGGCATTCCCGTGAATGGATATTCCATTCGTTGACATACTGGGAGAAATTCCGGCAAAGGAACTTACCAAGCGGGCCGGATCATCCATTCCCCCGGCATATCGGCTTGCCTCTTCCACGCTGAGCATCCGGGCTCCCGTGGTGACCATCTTGTTTAATGGTTGCTCTTTATTCAATTGCGGTCGAACCATGACTTCATCCAGTTCTTTAATACTTTCTTTCAATGGGATGGTCAAATTAACTTCTTTCGAGGATGTTACCAGTATCTCCCGGAAAATGGTCGGTTCGTATCCCACGAAAGAAACCTGTATATCATGTCGGCCGATTGGGACATTCTTGATAACAAAACAGCCTAGGGAATCCGTTACTCCACCGACCTCCGTTTTTCCCATGAGATACACGGATGCATAAGCCACCGGATAACCCGATGCAGCGTCAATCACCCGTCCTCGTATATTCTGGGTTAAAATCCGTCCTTCTTTCTGCCCCCACGCATTCATGGATAATATGAAAAGAAAAATATATATGCTGATTACTCCTTTCTTACCCTTAATCTTACCCATGATTTTAAAAATCATTTCAGAAATCCCATTTTTCCATCCTTTACGATTCAATTCTCCCCCTAAAACTTCCTCAAAGGCATCTAAAACCTTTTCACAGTCGGAAACACTAATATTCGTCATTTGCGATACTTCTGCTATTACTTCTGTTTTATTCATCATTCAATACTTTTTGATTACGGGACAAAAATAGACTCAAAGCAGAAGTGATTTAAAGAAAAGAGACGAAACGCCTAATTGGGTATACAAAACATGATATCCCTGTACCTTTATTGAAGATAATCAAGAAGAAATTGAAAAAAGAAATTGTTTTTTTAGAAGTAGGAAGTGCTTGATAAGCAACTTCCCCTAATTTCTCCTACATAAGGAAAAATTAGGGGAAGGCGTTGGGTTAATTTTTAGGTAAAAGAGTGATTATTTAAAAATACGCACTCTTTCTTCTATCGAATTAAACTCTTTAGTCCCGGGTTCTTGTAAAGGTACTCCGAAAGGCATCTGAGCAATTAATTCCCAAGTTTCAGGCAATTGCCACTCTTTAAGTACTGTTTCATCAATTAACGGGTTATAATGTTGTAGTGAGGCACCGAAGCCGACATCCTCCAACATGGTCCACACGGCCAATTGATGCATTGCAGAAGTTTGTTGTGACCATAACGGGAACTTCTCGTGATAGGTTGGGAATGATTTCTGTAATCCCTCCACGACTTTCCGTTCTTCAAAGAAAAGCACCGTGCCATAACCGGATGCAAAAGATTTATCAATCTTATTTTCCGTTGTTTTAAAAGCTTCCGCAGGAACTATTTTCCGCAATGTATCTTTCACAATATTCCACAGTTTCACGTGTTGTTC
The DNA here is from genome assembly GCA_020743075.1 of Butyricimonas virosa. Lineage (GTDB taxonomy): Bacteria > Bacteroidota > Bacteroidia > Bacteroidales > Marinifilaceae > Butyricimonas > Butyricimonas virosa_A. The sequence goes on from DYVS01000175.1 coordinate 4,086, forward strand.
TCCTAATAAAAGAACCATTCTCGTTGATTGTGAATTAAATGCAGACGGTATATTCTTAACAGCAAATTTTACAATATTCTCTATTTCCTCGTCAGAAACAAGTGATTTATTCGAGAGTGCATAATAACTTCTCCTATGTGACAAAGCTTCTTTAAATTTTCTTTCCATATCTAAATAATTTATTTTCTACAATATACGCATTTTTTCTGAAAAAGTTAGATTATTTAGAATAAATCAAATTACAAAACATCACAATAATACTTTATTCTCTTCGTAATTATATCTTTTCCCCATTATTCAAAATGAATAATGCAATTTGAATAATGAGTATAAAATATTATAAAAGACTAAACGCACAAGTCACCCCGGCCATCACAATAGCCACCATGCTCATCAATTTAATCAAAATATTCAAACTCGGTCCGGAAGTATCTTTAAACGGATCACCCACGGTGTCCCCGATAACCGTTGCTTTATGATTATCAGAACCTTTACCGCCAAGATTACCTTCCTCGATATACTTTTTAGCATTAT
>DYVS01000176.1:0-8443 GCA_020743075.1 Butyricimonas virosa
CACACCGGTAGTTCCCAGGAATATGAACGAACCGATCGGTCGTTTGGCATCCTGCAATCCCGCACGGTTTCGACGGACAGCATCTGCCAATGCCGTGATTGCCATCTCTTGACCTACCACCCGTTTGTGTAATTCATCCTCCAGATGCAGCAACTTCTGACGCTCACTCTGCATCATCCGGTTAACCGGAATTCCCGTCCATTTAGACACGACAGCCGCGATATCATCTTCCGTCACCTCTTCCCGGATCAATGAATTGCCATGCTTCATATCTGCCAACTTAGCCTTCACCTCTTCAATACGCCGCTCGGCTTCTTTGATCTTACCGTAACGAATCTCGGCCACCTTCCCGTAATCACCTTCCCGTTCGGCCCGGTCTGCCTCAAACTTATATTGTTCTATCGCATCTTTATCTTTTTGAATCTCATCGATCAAAGAACGTTCCGATTCCCATTGGGCACGTAATTTCGTGCGTTCTTGGTTCAAATCAGCCAATTCTTTTTGAATCTCATCCAACTTCTTGCTCTTTCCTTCCCGTTTGATCGCCTCTTTCTCAATCTCCAATTGTTTGATCTTACGATCCAATTCATCAATCTCCTCCGGCACGGAGTTCATCTCCAAACGCAGACGGGCAGCCGCCTCATCTACCAGGTCAATAGCCTTATCCGGCAGGAAACGATCGGAAATATACCTGTGGGACAACTCCACGGATGCGATGATGGCATCATCCGTGATACGCACTTTGTGGTGATTCTCGTAACGCTCCTTCAATCCACGCATGATACTGATAGCGCTCATCACGTCCGGTTCGTCAATCATCACTTTCTGGAACCGACGTTCCAAAGCCTTATCCTGTTCAAAATACTTTTGGTATTCATTCAACGTCGTCGCACCGATAGCCCTCAGGTCTCCACGAGCCAAAGCCGGCTTCAAAATATTCGCCGCATCCATAGCTCCATCCGATTTACCGGCACCCACCAACGTGTGAATCTCATCGATAAACAGAATAATTTCACCTTCTGAAGCTAACACCTCGTTAACAACCGATTTCAGACGTTCCTCGAACTCTCCTTTATATTTTGCCCCAGCGATCAATGCTCCCATATCCAGCGAGTAAATACTTTTGGATGCCAGATTTGAAGGTACATCCCCGTTCACGATACGTTGCGCCAATCCCTCGGCAATCGCCGTTTTACCAACACCCGGCTCACCAATTAAGATCGGATTATTTTTTGTTCTCCGGGATAATATCTGCAATACCCGACGAATTTCATCATCCCGCCCGATCACGGGGTCAAGTTTACCGTTCCGGGCCCTTTCGTTCAAATTGATTGCATACCTTCCCAAAGCATCGTAATTATCTTCTGCCGACTGGGAATTCACTTTCGATCCTTTCCGCAACTCGTCAATAGCCGCACGGGTTTCCTTTTCCGTCATACCCGCATCCTTCAACATCCCAGAAACCGGATCTTTCACGGATAATAACCCTAATATAATATGTTCCAAAGAAACATACTGGTCACCCATCTCTCCCGCCAACTTCGTCGCTTTCTCCAACACCTTATTGGCCTCATCGGACAAATAGGGAGAACCTCCCGACACTTTCGGGTATCCATCCACGATTCGATCCAAAGCGGCCAAGACATTCCGGCTATTTACACCCAACTTGTTAAAAATAAAGTTCGTAATGTTTTCACCTTTCTCGATCACGCCTCTTAACAGGTGACCTGTTTCGATGGCTTGCTGACCTTTTTCCTGCGCAAGTTGCACGGCTGCCTGCACGGCCTCTTGCGACTTAATTGTATAATTGTTCATGTTCATAGTCTCATTTTCTCCTTTCTGCCTTCAACTTCACAAAGTATATACCGAAATTCTTATCCAAAAGTTTCATCTGGACAGAATGAAAAAACATTTCAACCTATAACATTAACAATCAATAAAAAACAAACTATTAATTTTCGTTTCCTAAAACAAGAGGCATTATAAATATGCCATTTTGTCTCTATATTTTGTAAACAATATGACAAAATGACTTAATTGTTTTCATTCTTTCCATCTCCGGAATGTATCTCGAAACGGGGGATAAGCGATCCCTTTCTCCGTGATAATAGCCGTGATTAACTCGGCAGAAGTCACGTCAAAGGCTGGATTATACACGTGAATCCCCCCGGGAGCCATTCTTCGGGTATACCATTTCTCGGTCACCTCTGCCGGATCACGTTCCTCAATTTTAATTTCCTTACCCGTGGGGCAATCCATATCAATAGTTGAGGTCGGTCCCAACACGTAAAACGGAATTCCATAATATTTAGCCAACACGGCCACCCCCGAAGTACCGATTTTATTTGCCGTGTCTCCATTGGCTGCCACCCGATCACACCCAACCAGCACGGCCTGCACCCATCCCTGTTTCATCACCGAAGAGGCCATATTATCACATATCAAGGTCACATCCACTCCTGCTTTCTGCAATTCGAAGGCCGTCAACCTCGCTCCTTGCAATAACGGGCGGGTTTCATCGGCAAAAACCGAAAAACCGAATCCTTGTTCCTGTCCCAAATAAATCGGAGCCAAGGCCGTACCGTACTCCGAAACCGCCAAATGTCCCGCATTACAATGCGTGAGTAATCCCATTCCCGGTTTCAGCAGCGACAATCCATATTCTCCAATTTTCCGGCACGCTGCCGCATCTTCTTTCCGAATCGCATCGGCCTCTTCCCGCAAGACTTGTTTCAAAACTTCCACCCCAGCACCTTGACACTTCAACAACGCAACTTCCATTCGCTCCAATGCCGTAAACAAATTTACCGCCGTAGGCCGGGAAGATGCCAAATAATTCTTCAACCTTGCAAACTCCCGGTAGAAATCATCAACCTCATCCACCTTTTGCATACACACGGAAATTCCGTAAGCAGCAGCCACCCCAATGGCAGGCGCACCCCTTACCTTTAACAAATAAATAGCCTCCCAAATTTCCTCCGGAGTTTTCAACGCCAAATAAACTTCCCGTCCCGGAAGTTGCGTCTGATCAATAATCACCAACGCTCCCTGCTCATAATCCGCACGTGCGGTCACGATCGTAAACAAATCCATGTTGAAAATAGTTTTTCGCAATATTAACAAAAAACATTTACAGTAACCACATATTTCCTCACAGATTACACCATACTAGTATTGTTCTTTTGCCTCACTCTTTTCTCTTTCCTCATCCACCAATACATCCAGATCCTGCACCAAATAATCATCTTTCACCCGATAAAGAAGATTTCTTACCGTGCCGGAAAAATATTGTTCAATCCCTATAAAAACCTCACTCTTGCCAAGTTGTTTTAACACATAGGGCTGATAAATATTTTCCACGTTCTTTATCACGTGTCGCTTGGATAAAACATACTTAGCACGTTCTTCTTCCCCATAACCATCTCTCGTTATCACGCAAAATGTCGAGTCCGAATTGAATACAACTCCAAGCCGACTGGATAACACCCCATCATAATAAACAAGAGTTCGAAACTGATAAATATTATCCAATTCCAGTTGTACGGCCCCATACCCTTCCCGCCGTCCATAACAAAGATGATATTTATTATTTTGAAAATAGTAAGTAAATCCTTCTATAATTTTATCACTTTCATCTTTAGGCCTGTAGATTTTATTGGCTAGCACCTTACTCACCAATGGAGAAACATTTTTTCCCAATATCTTATTTATCTCCGCCCGACTCAGAGATCTATGCGTTTGAGGTCCCCAATAACGAGTATCAATGATCGTGTCCCGTTGCTTTTTCAATACGGAAGCCTTATTTTTTATTCCATACTCTATCAACTGAAGCGTTTTCACCGCATCATAAGTCTTCACATGAACATGAAACAACAGCGTATCGCCCAATTCTCCCCGTTTATACCACAATTTATATTCGGGGACAATATCTTCCACGTAAGAATGTTTAAAATCAAGATAAATCGGTTGCTTGCAATTCAGTTCCTTGGATAAAATCTCTACCAACTGTGCAATAATATGAGATTTATATCTTTCCTCATGATCACCAAAACCACACCAATATGTAACCCGGACATTACCGAAATCTTTTGTAAACCCCCAATCCGAATGTCCCCATACCGGCAGTACAGACAAAACAAATACCATCACTACCAAACCGTTTTTTATCTTACTCGTCTTCATTATCGTATTATTTTTCACGGCACACGTTACAAATATAAAGATTTCAGAAGACAAATTACACACACGTCTTGTATTTTCTCAAACTCTTACCATTTTCAGAACCCTCCAAGTACAAACCAAAATCAACACGCAACACACGAACATAATAGCACTCGTCGAGTAAAGGATGTTTCCCATGCCCGTCAAAGGCGAAACAATCCCTCCCCCCAAGAAGGTTAAAAAGCCTAGTATTGCAGAGGCTGTACCCGAATTCTGTCTTTCCAGATTCAGAGCCAGCGTCGTGGAAGTTGGCAATATAATCCCCAAGAAAAAAAGAAACAGGAAAAAGACAATTTCAATAATGATAACGGATAATTCCATACAGAGAGCCACTCCGGTGCAACAGCACAAGAACATAAATCCGCATACCCCCACCCGCAAAGCATGTTCATTCGACCGGAAACGAACCACACTCAGACTACCCAACATGATTGCCACAGCATTGCAGGCAAAACAAACGCTATACATGACAGGAGAAAGATGGTAATGCTCCTGAAAAACAAACGGTGAAGACGCAATATATGAAAACATTACTCCCATTCCCAAAACTTGAATCAACACGAAATACATGAACTTGCGATGCCGCAACACCTCTTTATAATAAACAAATCGTTCCTTCAACTTCCCTTGCAACCGGCTCTCCCCAGGCAACGAATCATGAAACCGGAATAAAACCAATAACAACAACACCCCGATCAAAGCCAGTAATCCGAATATTCCTCGCCAATTCGTCACCAAGAGTAACAGCCCACCCAACACGGGTGCGCAAATCGGGGCCAAACCCTGCACGCAAGCCAACATGGAAAAGAATTTCGCCAAATCCTTTCCTCCGTACAAATCGGTCGCAATCGACTTAGAAATCACGATTCCCCCCGCACCCGAAAGTCCCTGGATAAAACGAGCCAAGATAAAAATCTCGATGCCGGGCGAGAAAACACAAGCAACCGACGAGAAGACAAAAAAGAACATCGAGATCACCAGCGGTCGCTTTCGTCCGAATTTATCACTCACCGGCCCCAAAAATATCTGCCCCACGGCCAGCCCGACCATGCTAAATGTCAAACTCAACTGCACCTGCGAAGCCGTCGTGTCAAAATAAGTTACCAAATTGGGGAATGCCGGTAAATAAAAGTCCGTCACGAAAGGCCCCAAGGCCGAAACCATACCGACGACGATAAGTATGTAAATTTTCGAATTTTTCTGTTCCATAACCTCTAATATTTATCATTTTCACGCCGCAAATATCCTCAACATCCCGCAAATGTTTTCGTCCTGATCATCCACAAATTTGCCCCATAATGCTTTTTCGTGCAAATACCTTATCTTTGTTTCCGGAACGTGAAATCAGAGTACATGCAAAAAGGAAAGGACATATCAAACAGCACGACAATCCCCTCTCTTGGAAATTTCTTTATTTCCATGTTAAACAAAGAACTTTTTACCCGGCTATTCCCTCTCCACAAACCACAACGTAACGACCTCAACGGGCTAATAGTCATCATGATCACTACCGGAGAAGGCCACCTAAAAATCAATGGCAAAGACTATCTCGCCCATCCCGGCACGCTAATCTCTCTTTTACCTTTCCATCTGATCGAAAATCATTACCTATCAGACGATTTCGCATGTAAATGCCTGTCTTACAGCTTTGACTTCATGGTCGATTTCCCGTTCGTCCTCAAATCGGGAATCTCGGAAAGAATAGGTAATAAACCCTATCTCTCCCTAACGACAGAAGAATTCAACCACCTGGACGAATTTTTCATTTTCATTTCCCACCAAACAGCCAGACTTGATCATCCCTCCCGGGAAGAGATCACCAAAGCCTTACTTTTCTCCTTCATCGCAGAACTCAGTTTCATCTACTCTCGCCAAGCCGTACTCGTGGGAACCAATCGTCAAAAACAAATTGTAGACGATTTCTTCCGGCTATTGCACCAGCACCACAAACAAGAACGTTCCCCATCGTTCTATGCCGACAAACTTTGCATGACATCGAAATACCTATCGAGCATACTGAAACAAACCACCGATTGCTCCCTCTACCAGTGGATAACGAATTTCAGCCTGCAAGAAGCTAAAGTATTATTGAAATCATCGGACATGAGTATCATCCAGATTTCCGAGGAACTTAACTACCCGAACTCTTCCTTTTTCGCCCGCTTTTTCAAAAAACACACGGGCATGACTCCCCTACAATTCAGAAACAACAAGCAAGTTCATGAAACTTCCAAAGAATGAAACAAAAAGCCGTTTTCCCCGTTATCTTAAAATAAAAACAATGCCCTTATGAAACAGAAATTATTAATAACCTTATGGGTGATATTAACTCTTATCACTTTCCTCCCCAGAGAACTAAAAGCCTGCACCGGAATCACGCTAAAAGCCAAAGACGGTTCCCGCATTGTGGCCCGCACCATTGAATGGGGAGGCAGCAATCTCAACAGCCAATACGTTGTTGTACCAAGAGGATACACGCAACAATCCTACATCCCTGGTAGCACAACGGGAGGAATGACTTTCACGGCTCGCTACGGGTATATCGGGTTAGCCGTAGAACAAGAACAATTCGTGGCAGAAGGATTAAACGAGGCAGGACTTTCCGCCGGATTATTTTATTTTCCACAATACGGAAAATACGAAGCTTACGACCCCAAAGAAAATGCATCCAATATCGCCGACTTACAACTCGTTTCTTGGATATTGGGTAGTTGCAAAACCGTGGATGAAGTAAAAGAATCCATTAAAAAAGTTCATGTCATTGGCATCGATCCGAGGGCATCTACCGCCCACTGGCGCTTTGCCGACACCACCGGACGCCAGATTGTTCTCGAAATCATCAACGAAAAACCGATCTTTTACGAAAACGAACTGGGAGTTCTGACCAACTCCCCAAGCTTCGACTGGCAAATGACAAACTTGAATAACTATGTCAATCTGATTCCCGGTATGGCACCCTCTCAGCAACTGGACGGAGTAACGCTTGCTTCTTTTGGAAATGGAAGCGGTTTCCTTGGTATCCCGGGCGATATTACCCCTCCCTCCCGATTTGTCCGAGCAGCTTTCTACCAAGCCACCGCACCGCAACAAGAAACCGGTCAACAAACCGTTATCCAATGCTTTCAGATATTGAATAATTTTGACATACCGATCGGGATCGAGTTCGCTCCCAACCTGCCACCCGTTGATATCCCAAGCGCCACGCAATGGACCTCTGCAACTGATATGACGAACCGCATTATTTATTACCGAACCATGTACGACAACGCCATCCGTAGTATCGATCTCCGTAAGATCAACTTTGCCCGGGTAAAATATCAAACAGAGCCTCTCGACAAAATAAACCAGCAACCGATAATCCCGATCCGGATCGGATAATAAACATAGAGGGGCCACTCAAACAGCCCCTCTACACACACATTTTCACTTTATCTTTAATCATCAATATCCACTACCTGAAACTTATTATTAAATTTAATCTCCAAGCGATTTGACAATTTGATCTCATATCCTTCCGAATCATGCTCTATCTCTAAAATTTTTGTCTCCGGATAATTGGCTTTCATATATTTAAGTATTGCCTCCGGAATAATGGCAGCAGGAACTCCAACCATCTTGCATTTCACCTCTGTCCAATCTCCCGATTTATCGAATTCTAACTTTTCCCCGCTTGCAAACACCACATCATAACTCTTGTAAAACAAGCCCGTCTCCTGTGTTATCAATGCCACTTTCTGATCTTTAAAATAAGTCGTAATAAACGTCTGCGCCTTCACCGGTAACTGATTCATCTCAATCGGCTTGTCATTATCAGCCTTTACTATCGTCATCGAGAATAAACATACAAGTAAAAAAACAATCTTTTTCATATTCTTCTATTTTTAATGGGTTACTATTTCATTATTTATATCACAAAAATAGTCCCCGAATCTGAAAAGAATCTGGAAAAATAAGGGAATTATACACGAGTTTACAGTACTCACGGGCATACCTGTAACAAACGCCCCCTTACACCGAAGAAGACCTACTCCATGTTAATCCCTTCTCTACCCTTTCCCGCAGGCAACAATGAAATACCTACATAACACGAACGGAGCATATACACCCGCCAGTATTCATGCCATGTACTTACTATGTACATGCTATGTTCATGATATAGGGAAAGGATAGAGCAACCATAATGTATTGTCCTGAAAAAAGTTTACAGTAAACTTAGTAAACC
>DYVS01000177.1:0-5884 GCA_020743075.1 Butyricimonas virosa
AGCATCCCGTATTTGCCAAAAAGCAGTACAATTATGTCGTGAAAAAGGAATTAAAGTAGGTATCCTTCGTCAGATTACCCTTTATCCTTTCCCGAAAAAAGAAGTTGCACGCTTGTCTAAACAAGTAAAGGGAATCTTAACTGTAGAGATGAGTGCCGGTCAAATGGTAGAAGACGTTCGTTTGAACGTGGCCAATAACATCCCGGTAGAACACTTCGGACGTTTCGGAGGAGTAATCCCGACACCGGAAGAGATCGTTGAAGCACTTGAAAAACAAATTATAGGAGCATAAGCTATGTCAGTAGAATTAAAAGATATAATAAAAGAGGAGAATCTTGTTTACAAGAAAACTCCCGTGCTTACCGATAACGTGATGCACTACTGTCCGGGATGTTCCCATGGCGTGGTTCACAAAATTATCGCAGAAGTGATTGAAGAAATGGGTATCCAAGACAAGACCATCGGTGTTTCTCCGGTAGGATGTTCTGTACTCGCCTACAACTATTTGGATATTGACTGGGTAGAGGCAGCACACGGACGTGCTCCGGCCGTTGCAACCGGTGTTAGCCGTGTTCACCCCGATCGTTACGTGTTCACCTATCAAGGTGATGGTGACTTAGCATCTATCGGATGCGGGGAAATCATGCATGCTTGTAACCGTGGTGAAAACATCGTGGTAATCTTTATTAATAACGCTATCTACGGTATGACCGGAGGACAGATGGCCCCGACCACCCTTTTGGGACAGGTAACCGCTACCACTCCTTACGGACGTGACGCCAAATTGAACGGATTCCCGATGAAATTAACCGAATTACTTGCACAACTGGATGGTACTTGCTACGTAACCCGTCAATCGGTACATACCCCGGCTAACGTACGTAAAGCAAAAGCCGCTATCCGCAAGGCATTCGAGAACACCCGGAAAGACAAAGGTACTTCTTTCGTGGAAATCGTAGGTACATGTAACTCCGGTTGGAAAGTAACTCCGGTAGAAGCCAACAAATGGATGGTAGATAACATGTTCCCGAAATACCCGTTAGGAGACATCAAAGACATTTAATAATTTGAGATTTTAGATTTACGATTTTAGATTATCAGAATCGTAAATCCCAAATCATAAATCGTAAATTAAAGATTATGACAGAAGAAATCATTATAGCAGGATTCGGTGGACAAGGAGTTCTTTCTATGGGAAAGATTCTTGCTTACTCCGGAATTATGCAAGATCAGGAAGTTGCTTGGATGCCTTCTTACGGTCCTGAAATGCGTGGCGGTACTGCCAACGTGACCGTTATCCTGAGCGACGAGCGCATCAGCTCCCCGATCTTAACGAAATACGATACCGCTATCGTCCTGAACCAACAATCCATGGATAAGTTCGAGAGCATGGTGAAACCGGGTGGTACCTTGATCTATGACCCGAACGGTATTACTCACGAACCGACGAGAAAAGATATTAATATCTACAAGATCGAAGGAACAGCCATTGCCGCAGAGCAAGGAAACCCGAAAGTGTTCAACATGATCGTCCTTGGAGGATTCTTGAAAGTAAAACCGATCGTGAAACTTGACAACGTGGAAAAAGGTTTACAAAAATCTTTACCCGCACGTCACCACAAGATGATCCCGATGAACATCGAGGCCATCCAGACCGGTATGAACAGCGTTGAAGTTGTAAACCAATTATAAACAAATAACCCCGCCTTCTGGCGGGGTTATTCGCTTATTTACCCAGCACTTTCTTTAGAATCTCCCCTGCATCAACCATTCCTCCTACCATTCGTGAAACCACGACACCGTTGGGATCGATCAATACTTTTGTCGGAAATGAGGATATATTAAATAAACGTACCACGTCATATTCCTCCCGCCCTTCGTTATTCAATATTTGGGTCCATGTCATCCCGTCTTCTTTCACTGCTGTTTTCCAAAGTTTCCGGGCCTCGTTCAGATCTTTCACGTTCTCTTGGGCCACGTTTATAAAAACAACTTGTTTCTTGTATTTTTCATACACCTCTTTCAAATGAGGATGCGATGCCCGGCAAGGTCCGCACCAGCTTCCCCAAAAGTCCAGCAGCACGTACTTCCCTCGTAACTTCTCAAGAGATACTGTTTTCCCGTTCATATCTTTCTTCACGAAATTCTTCGCAAGTTGCCCTGTTCTCGAATCCTTACTCCGCTCCAGACGCTGTGCGATCACCCGCCCGTAAGGACTTACTTTCAAGTTTTCAGGGAAACGGCTATAAATATCTTCAGCCTCGTTCTCGTCAAACCAGATGTAATGTTCCCACAACTCCATTACCGAGATAAAACTATTCGGATTCTCCCGGATAAATGCCATTACCCGACGTTTTCCCGCATCCCATGATGCTTGGAACTCGTCCGGATAATCCCGAATATCACCACCACGAATAATATTATCCATCACCAGTTGGTTATAATTCCGCTCGTCTGCTTCCAACAGATCATAATTCAGACGAATAAAATCATGAGAAATCGATCCCCCTCTTTGCCATTCCAACTCGGCCACCTTCCCTTTCTCTGCGTTAACCTTCACCACGGCAGCCTCTCCCTGAACAACGATAAAATTGAAATGAGGATAATAATCATTCCCTCTTGCCGTGGGACAAGCCAGTTCTTCACACAACAAACGTACACTCGCAGCCACCGTGTCCTGTCCCACAAGGCTAATATCTATCATGTGATTATCGAACTCGTAATCTTCCCGTTCAAACTTTCCACGCAAGAAGTAAGAAACCGTCACTTTCCCTTTCTTCACCCCATCTATGGAGGCCCGTAGGCGGTATTCCTTCTTTCCCTCAAGATTCAACAGCGTCATATAAAGTACTCGCCGATTCGTATTTTCAAACTCATTCAAATAATCCCGGAGTAACCCAGCCGCTAAAGTCTTTATAGCTTCATTCTCTTCTTGCAAGGCCCCCAAACTAAGCAATATGGAAAAACGATCCTTGGATTCTAGCGAGGCGAATTTTTCCCGGCAAATATCCAGATAAGCCTTCAAATCACCTTCCCAACGTACCCTCGCAATCTCATCCAGTTCAGACATACAACCGGGATTCGCCAAAGCGGCCTTCTGAATCTTTGTTTCCAAATCTTGCAAAGCCTTTAAGTTTTCTCCCGTATCCGGGACTCCCTTCGCCATCACGAAAGGAATCATCTCTTGCCGCAACCAATTATACAACAAAGGCTCAATAACCTCTTGCCCGTTTGCCTTTATAAAACGGTCTTTGTTAGCAAACATATAATCCGCTTTCGGATCTTTATAATTCAGCGTGTAGCGAACGTAAAGAAAGAAGTTTTCCGGTTTCACTCTCTTCTTATCCGACAGTTTATCAAAATACTCCTGCACGACCTTTCTACCGATCTCCCCGTTTCCCGTCTCCATCTGTAACAAGGCATACTCGTTCACCAACTCCGGAGTACGTTCTCCCTTCTCGTAACGACGGGTCAAACCTTCGGGCGACCATTTAGGATCAATTCCTTTCCTAATCTTGTCGACAAACTCATCTGCCGGACGGGCTCCTGCCGTTCGATAAACTTCCGTCCCATCTGCCCGTAACACCACGAATGTCGGGTAAGCCTTCACTTGATACTTCTTAGCTAACTCCACCCCTTCACCCTTCTCTGCATCCACTTTCAGGTTCACAAACGTCCGGTTAAAATACTCGCCGACCTGATCCTGAGTAAACACCTCCGAAGACATCATCTTACACGGTCCGCACCACGTCGTGTAGAAGTCAATGAATATCATCTTCTTCTCTTTCAACGCAACAGCTTGCGCCTCTTTCATTGTCAATGACTTAAAATCAACTCCCTGGGCAAAAGATGACAGCGGTAAAATTACCGCTATCATCCAGAATAATATTAAATTTATCTTCATATTTATTTCGTACTATTTCTCCAATCCATATCTTTCACCTTCACTAAATCCGTCCAACGACAACGCTCATCTGGTGTCAATTCAAATTTATTCTGATCCGTCCCTAACACATACTTCTGTAAAGTCCCCCCTGTTGTACTGTTATATGTCGCTATATACAAATCATTATACGTTGTATTCGACTGAATATCAAACTTCAACATAGTGATTTCATCATCTAGTTCCATCTTATACAATTTTTCATACCCCTTATTGTAATCATACGCATACAAGGTCTTTCCCACGGCATAAAGAAACATTGAACGTTTTGACGAAAAAGCAAACAATTTTGCATCATTTATCCCGGTCGCCAAAGAAGAATTTATGGCATAATAAGCTCGTTTATAAGCATTATTATAAGCATAGAACTTATAAATATGAAATTGATTGGTTTCAGTATCTTTCATCAAGGCAAATGAATTTCCGTTAGAACTTCCCCCCTCCGTATCCATCGTATTCTCTGCATACCATAACACCCGACCTTCCGGTTGAATCCACGGGAAAATATCTCCCGTACCATCAGACAACTCACGAGAATAAGTGTCAAACGTTCCAAAACGCAAGAAACGATTATCGTCCGTATCATAAAGCACCGCGCCATACACGTACCCCGGAGACGAGAATATATAAGGATAAGCTTTGAACAACACATCCTGAGATTTTGAAGCCCTATTCATCGGATTCGGATAATACTCTCCACTATAAAGAGACACCATGAAAACATATCCGTTATCACAAACAACCATACGATTCGTGGACATATTTCCAGCTCTATTTTTAGCAATCATGTGTACGGGATTCAATTGCTCCGGCATTTCAAAACTAGAATAGACCATACGTTCGAAAGTATTTAAAGGATCACCCTCAAATGTCGTCGTATTCACGTAATAGGAACGATCCTCCGTAGCAACCCACAATTTCACATACGGGTCCATAGACGCAGTATAAGCACTCGTGTACATAATACTTTTTGCTCCTCGCATAGGTGGCAATCCATTATTTGACAATAGGTTCTTCAACACGATCGTGTCACCCGGCATGGCAATCATGTCCACGTTCACGAATCCATCCTCATCATCCCCAATCAAAAGGAATCCACGGGCAACCTCCGTTCTCACGACTAAAGAGGTATAATTCATCCACAACAGTCCGGTTTGCTTATCCCTCACTTTCAAATAAAGGGCGTAAGATCCCGGGTAAAGCTCCATAAAATACTTCAACTCCCGTTCCGTTCCTATCACTTCGCTAGAAAGATCACTAGCCACTCCCGGAACAGCTTTCCACTCATACTCATATCTATCGGGTGTTAAACTGTCTAGTGAAAATAATAGCTTGGGTTTAATTTTCAGTGTATCTTTTTTAAAGATCATACTATAACCATCCCCCAGCTCGTCTATCACAATCTCATTCACCTCCGTGTAATCATAAGATCCCTTATCATCATAACAAGAAACTACGACCCATGAAAAGGCTAACATCAAAAACAATATTATATTTCGTCTCATAACATACTATTTTATACATTCAACCTATTGTTCCGGTACCCAAGGTACTCCCACGACAGACGTCCAAGATACTCCCATGAACCACATCAAACGTCCATCATCCTCCAATACTGGAGTTCCTTTATCATAAAGCTCTTGTAGATAGTTAGCCATATGCTCTTGAATCACGGCTTGTTTCGCTCCCGGCATAGTTGCTTCAGTTTGAAAGTCTTCATACGTCAAATCAAACTGGTCACAAATCAACTTGTACTTCTTTACCGTGAAAACTCCCCAACGTCCACTTTCCGTATCTCCCGGCTGATCGTATATTCCCCCGATCCAACGAGCCGGTTTCACGATAAAGTCACTCATGATAATCTTATGCACGGAGGCATCAAATTCACTAGAACCTTCGCTAGACCACATTCCGGCTAACTTGCCCCATTCGGGAATACCG